>CAZUWD010000043.1:0-5557 GCA_964624015.1 uncultured Bdellovibrionales bacterium
TAGGGATTTTCATTTTCCCAAAAATTCTGGATTTGCCGGGCCGTTCTGCCGGAAACTGAATGAGCCAGATACCATCGATAAAAATAAATTCCCGCTTCCGCTATTTGAAAGGATTGTTCCCGATGAACCCGATTGAGGCCGAACCTTATCTGGGACGAAATATATTGCAAGATGGAAACCAAAAGAATGGAGACGATTGAAGTGATAATCAACGCATAAGCAATGACGGAACCCGGTGATTTTGTCCGCAAGCAGGAAGAACGGCCGTAAAATTTGGCGTCTTGAATTATCTTTTTTTTGTATTTATTTTTTTTCATCTCTGTTTCTATTTTAATCTTTTTTCTGACGATTGCGAATTTTTACAAATATGCGGCTTCAATAATTTTGCTTCCCAAAAGATACTGATTACGCCGGCATACTTCATGAATTTTTAACCGGCAAGTTATTGAATGCGGTCGTAATCGTTTAAATTTCTCAATTCAACGAAAGATTCCAGCTTTATATTATCCGGAGCTCGATTGGGGTCGATGTTTATTTCCAGATACATCTTCATGAGCCGCACATCCGCCACCGCAGCCGGCGTATTTACGGGATTATTCACCGTATCGCCCGGATAATTGCGGTTATAATAATAAAAAATAGGCGTGCTAGCGCTGTTTACAATATTTTCGGCGATAATCTGCGTTGTCTGATCGCTGGCAGGATAAGTTCTTGGCAAAGTTGCCGTCGGCTCCGTTATCCCCAGGCGGATGCTTGTTCCGCTTTTGTAAATATGCAGTCTTTCCGTCACATTGTCTTTGTCATAATCGCAGAAAAAAACAATATCGTTGTCGCCCGCCGACCTGACCGCAAAAGATCCGTCATCGCCCTGCCGGGCCCGACGGATATAATCTACTGTTTTATTCATAGCTTGGGAAACAGCAAAAGAAGCTTGGCCCATTTCAAAAATATAGCGGTTATTTTGCCATGATCTTGTGAAAAGTTCAGTAAAACCCAAGATTCCCAAGGAAAAAATAGCAATGGCAAAAAGCGCTTCAATCAAGCCCATGCCGCCTTTTATTTTTTTATTTTTTTTCATTTATGTCGCATTTAAACCGATGCTTTGCCCGGTGTATCGGCTGATCGTAACAAAACCGCTGTAACTATTGTATCCGCTTGCGTCGATTTGCAAATTATATTCGCCTGGCTCCAAAGCTGTTGTCCCGTCCGGAAAAAAAGCTTTGCCGTCCGATTTGGTCATCAAAGTTTTGTCATAGCCGGCTGCGCTGGTCAAGCGTACGTTGGCGCCGGCAATTGGATTTCCGTCGCTATTTTTAAAAACCGCGACTAAAAAAGAATTGAATTCATTGGCGGCAAATTTTATTGTTGCCGTAGTTTCTTCTCCAGGATTGGCCGTAAAAATATAATCGGGATCCACATCTACCAGATTATATCCAGCCGGATTTCCGATTGAGGAAAGCGTGAATTGGCCCGGACTGGCCCGGTTATATTCCCTTTCCCCGGAAGAGCCGGTTGAACTGTTTTCATCTATGTTATAAACATTAACCGCCGGAACTTGCGAAGCATCAATGCCCAAAATGCGCCCTCCCCGCAGACGGAAGCTGACATTATTCAGGTTGTTGCCGGCGCCGTCAATTGACTTTATTTTCAGGTTAACTGTCCGGTCAATATAAATGGTTTTGGGATTCAGCGAGCCGGCCACCACTGAAGCATGGATATCGGTATAATTATATAAAACTTCATTAGGATGAATAGTGGCCACAGATTCATAACCGTTTTTAGAAACTGTCAGCGTATATCCCAAAATCGATTCCGCTGCGCCGGGAAACAGCAGATTGCCGTTATTGTCAGTCTGGACATTAACATCCACGGCCGGAGACACGTCCGTGTTGACTATGCGCACATTGGCTTGCGGCACGCCCGATCCGGAACCGTGCAGGATGTTTACGGCCAAAACTCCATCGCCCGCCGATACCTCGAGTCCCGGCGGCGGAAAAATGGAAACCAGAGAAACAGCATTGCTTTCTGCAGTACCCCAGGAAACTGTTACTTTTACGCGCTTGTAGTCGTTGGGAATCGTGTCAGAGGGAAAATTGCCGTCAAAAGGATCGTCAACATATTGAACCAGGGTATTCACCATATAGTTTCTTCCGCTAATTGCCACGCTTTCTGATTGTAGCAAGTTTCCCGAAGGAATACCTCCTGTCGTGCCTATATTCTCATACGCCAGATTTCTCACGATTTCCATTTTTCCCCGCGCTAAAGAAGCCGCGCCCAGCCGGTTTTTGGAATCTTGAATGTGATTGATGCCCAGCGTCCAGACCGAATAAAAAGTCAGGGCGACAACGGAAAAAATAAAAAGCAAGGTCATTGCCTCGATGAGCGTGAAGCCAAAATTTTTTTCCGCAAAAAATTTTTTTTGTTCTTTTATTTTGAACATTTGTTATTTGATGTTTTCCAGCACGGAATACATCGGCTGCAAAATTGAAATGGCAAAAAATCCGACAGCCGAACCGATAATGATCATCAGTACCGGCTCAATGATGGATGACAAATTCTTGGTCAGATCACTGACTTCGTTTTCATAAAATTCCGCCAATTTCATAAGAACATCTTCAGTCTTTCCTGTTTCCTCTCCCACTTCAATCATCTGCGGCACCAGAATCGGAAAGACTTCCTTTTCGTCATAGATTATTTTGCTCAAACTCACTCCTTTTTGAACATTTTCTGACGCCTTTTTGAAAGCGGCTTTATAATAATAATTAGTTAAAGTGCGAGAAAGAATTTTGAGTGATTCAACGACAGACACTCCGCTGCGCAAAAGCGAACTGTAAATCCGGGCAAATCTCCCACAATTAAGCTTAATGACGATGTTTTTGACTACCGGAATATTGATTAAAAGCATTCCCACAGCCTTGCGGCCGGCATCAGTCATGGATATTAATTTGAGCAGCGCCAGAACAGCAACGAAGCCGCCCAGCGACAAAATAAAGTGTTCGCGCATAAAATTACTGGCATCAATGATAAACTGGGTAGTCGGCGGCAATTCCGCGTTTAAATCCTTGAAAACGCCGGTTATTTGAGGCACGACATAAATCATCATAATGATTCCGATGCCGACCATAGCCACCAAAATAACGGCCGGATAAACCAGTGCGCCCTTGACTTTGCGCATAAGTTCGTGTTCTTTTTCCAGCTGCACTGCCAAAATATTCAAAACTTCTTCCAAATTGCCGCCGGTTTCGCCTACCCGTATCATATTGACAAAAAGTTCGTCAAATATCCCAGGGTATTTGGACAGCCCTTCTGAAAGGGTGGATCCTGACTGCAGTTCTTCCTGAATTTTTTTCAGAGCTTTGATAAAATTTTTGTTTTTTGTCTGGGCGCAAATATTACTGACTGCCCGCGAGAGCGGCATGCCTGAAGAAATCATTACGCTCAAATTGCGGGCAAACATCATTTTTTCGCTCAGGGGAATTTTGAAAAAACGATCCAAGAGTTTGATTTTTGCTTTCCCTCCTTTTTCGCCTTCAAGCTCCTTGAACGAGGTCAGCACGAAACCTTCGCTCCGCAACTGCGTTGCCAGATCGCGTTCATCTTTGACGTCTATTTCTCCGCTTTTGGTTTCGCCGGAGAAATTTTTAGCGGTATAAAAAACCTTCATGATGGTTTAAATTGCGAATCGTTCTCTAATTTTTTTTCGAATTGTCTCGAACATTCGTGATCATTAGTGAATAAATTCGCGTTAATTGGCGATTCATATCATTATTCTTTTGTCACTCTTAATATTTCCTCCACCGAAGTAATGCCCTGAACAACTTTCATGAATCCATCTTCAATCATGGTCAGCATTCCTTTTTCCCTGGCCTTTTTTTCAATTTCTTCCGTTGTAGCTTTTTGTGATATCATTTTGCCAATATCCTCATCCACTTCCAGAACTTCATAAATCCCCATCCGGCCGTGATAACCGTTGCCGCTGCATTGTTCGCAACTGCCGGACTTGTAAAGCTTGATGTCTTTCCATTTGCTTTTTTCGCCTATTGCACCCTTAAGCAGACCCGTTTTTTTTATATTTTCCAGAATTTTTTCCATTTCGTAGCTCGCTTCCAGATTTCTAATTTCTTTTTCGCCCAACCTGTATTCTTTTCGGCAATCAGGACAAAGTTTACGCACCAACCGTTGAGCAATAACCACGTTTAAAGTCGAAGCGACCAAAAATGGTTCGGCTCCCATATCAATAAGTCTTGGCAGGGCTCCAGCCGCACTGTTAGTGTGTAAGGTAGAAAGCACTAAGTGCCCGGTCATGGCGGCATGAATGGCCATTTCCATAGTTTCCTTGTCGCGAATCTCTCCGACCATGATGATATCGGGGTCTTGACGCAAAAGCGAGCGCAGTCCGGCGGCAAATGTCAAGCCGACTTTCGGATAAATTTGGGTTTGATTGATTCTGGGCATCCGGTATTCCACGGGATCTTCGACCGTGCTGATATTCACTTCCGCCGTATTAAGAATGTCCATTGCAGTATAAAGCGTGGTGGTTTTCCCCGATCCTGTCGGCCCGGTAACCAGCACCATACCGTTGGGCTTTTTGATTTGCCGATGAATGATTTCCAGCGCTTCTCCGTAGATGCCCGTTTTTTCCAACGTCAAACCCTTGGAAGATTCATCCAGAAGCCGCATTACAATTTTTTCTCCGTCAAAAATAGGCAAAATGCTGACGCGGAATGAAATTTTTGTTCCATCTTTTTCAATCTTAAAACGCCCGTCCTGTGGCACGCGATGTTCGTCCAGTTTCAGATTCGAAAGGACCTTGATCCTGGCGATGATTCCTTCCCTGACTTGTTTCGGCAGCGTCATGGCGTCATGCAATATGCCGTCAATGCGATAACGCACCCGCACTTCTTTTTCGTCCGGCTCGATATGGATGTCGCTGGCTTCCTGTAAAATGGCGTGCTTGACAAGCGTATCCACGATTCTGATTATCGGCAGACCCTGAGCGACTTTTTCCAGATCCTCTTTTTTTTCTCCGCTTTCCTCCCTGGACTTACTTAAAAGATCGCCGAATTCAGCCTTGAGGCTTTTTTCATACTGCTTTAGGGTGGAATTGATGCTTTCCTCCGAAGTCAGACAAGTAATAATTTTGAGTCCGGTTTTTTTGCGGATAAAATCCGCTGTCTGGATGTCCTCGGGATTAAGCATGGCGATTTTGAGCTCTTTTGGCCCGCGCTCAAAAGCCACTATTTTATATTTCCTGGCAATCGGTTCCGGCACAATCTGGAGAACTTCCTGCGGAACGGTTTCCTTGGTCAGATCAATAAAAGGAACTCCCAGAATATAGGCATATAATTTGCGCAAACTGACCTCATCAATCAGTTTTCTTTCGATCAAAATGTCTCCGAGTTTTTTTCGGCTGCTTTGTGCTTCCTTGAAAACCGCTTCCAAATCTTCCTCCTTCATCACTTCAGAATCGCGAATAAAATCTCTAAGTTGTGCGTTTTCAATTCTCATAATTTTTCTGCGAATTACAAATGCACTGCGCTTTGCGAATATACGAATT
>CAZUWD010000044.1:0-5517 GCA_964624015.1 uncultured Bdellovibrionales bacterium
GCGCGAAGACATCCGAGTCTTCGTCAGCAGAATTTCGCCCGGCGATTAAGTTTTTAATCGAAAAACGGTTTGATTTTTTGTTGACCATTTTCGAAGTTAACAAAAAATCCAAATGGTGGTTGGCAGCCGGCCTTGCTGCTGGCAGTGCGATTGCCGGAGTGATTATTTATAAAACGAAAAATAAGGAGAAGAAAAAATAAAAGCCCTCGCGGAACAATGCAGGGCTTTTATAGCTTCTTATGCTTCGGAAAATTACAAAACCGTGCTGGCGGATACCTTGTCTCCATTGTCCGGTCGCATGACGCGGACGCCTTGCGTTGCCCGGCCGAGTGACGGAATGTCTTTCAGTGGAATGCGGATGATCTGCCCTTTTTCGGAAGTGAGAATCAGATCCGCTTCAATGTCGTCCACATTGATAATGTTGGCGCCGATAAGCCTTCCTGTTTTGGCCGTGACATTAGCTGTCTTGATTCCGCCGCCGCCGCGTTTTTGGACTTTGTATTGCTTCAGATCCGATCGCTTGCCATAGCCGTTTTCGGAAATAATCAAAAGCTGGTTGCCTTTCTGGTTTTGAAAACCGTATCCATGCCGACTACCTTGTCTTCTTTTTTCAGTTTGATTCCACGTACGCCGGCCGCCGCGCGGCCCATTGGCCGCACGTCTTTTTCTTTAAAGTGAATAGCCTGGCCTTTGGCGGTGGTGACGACTACTTCGTCTTCGCCAGTCGTCGCCTGCACCCAGCGGAGCGCGTCACCCCGATCCAGCTTAATGGCGATGAGGCCGGAGCGGCGCACATTTTCAAAGTCTTCCAGTGTTGTTTTTTTAATTGTGCCGGACTCGGTTGTCATTAAAAGAAATTTGTAATCATCGTCCTTGTTGAAAGCAATGACTGCGGTTACCGATTCGTCCTGTTTCAAATCCAGAAAATTGACTATGGATTGTCCCTTGGCTACGCGCGAAGAAGCCGGAATTTCATAAGCCTTGGTCTGGAAAACTTTGCCGGAGTTGGTGAAAAACAGCAGGTTATCGTGCGTCATTACGGCCAAAACTTTTTTGATGGTATCCTCTTCCTTGGTTACTGCTCCAATGACGCCTTTGCCGCCGCGCCTTTGCACCTTGTAAACCGAGGGATCCATTCTTTTGATGTATCCGTGTTCGGTTACGGTTATGATTGCTTCTTCGTTGGGCACCAGATCTTCCTGCTTGAATTCGGAAATGCCGGCTTTGATAATTTTCGTGCGGCGCTCGTCGCCGAATTTTTCCTTGACCCTATTCAGTTCATTTTTGACAATTCCCAGAATTTTTTTCTCGCTTTTCAGGATAGATTCCAATTCTTTGATAAAGGCCAGTTTTTCCTTGAGTTCGTCTTCGATTTTTTTTCTTTCCAGTCCCGCCAGTGTCTGCAATTTCATTTCCAAAATGGCTGTCGCCTGCCTGTCCGACAGCTTGAATTTTTTCATGAGGTTGGCGTGCGCAATTTCTTTGGTTTCCGATTTTTTGATAGTTGAAATGATCGCGTCAATGTGATCCAGAGCTTTTTTGAGTCCTTCGAGAATGTGGGCGCGCTCGCGCGCCTTTTCCAAATCGAATTGCGTGCGCCGGGTCACTACTTCCTGGCGATGAACGACGTAATATTCCAAAATATCCTTGAGGTTCAGGACTGTCGGTTCAATGCCGTCCACCAGCGCCAGCATATTTACACCGAAATTTTTCTGCAAATCAGTCAGGGAATAAAGTTTATTCAGCACCTTTTGCGGGTAAGCGTCTTTTTTAAGATCAATGACCAGCCGCACGCCTTCTTTATCGGATTCATCGCGGATATCTTTGATGCCGATAATTTTTCCTTCATGAACTAGTTCGGCAATCTTTTCAATAAGCGCCGCTTTATTGGTGGCATAGGTCATTTCCGTAATTATAATCTGGAACGCTCCCGCCTTGCTTTCGGCGATATCCGCTTTGGCGCGGGTTAAAATTTTTCCCCGGCCGGTGCGGTAGGCTTCCAGGATGTCTTTTTTGTTGTAAATCAACCCGCCAGTCGGAAAATCCGGCCCGGGAATGGCTTCTGCAAGCTCCTCGATGGTTATATCCGGATTGTCAATAAGAAGTCCGATGCCGTCTACCAGCTCATTTAAATTATGCGGAGGAATATTTGAGGCCATGCCGACAGCTATGCCCATGCCGCCATTCAAGAGAAGTTGCGGCAAATTGGCCGGCAAAACGGTCGGCTCCCGGTGCTGTCCGTCAAAGTTCGGCACGAAATCCACGGTATTTTTTTCAATATCCAGGAGCATTTCTTCGGCAATCGGCGACAATTTTGCTTCTGTATAGCGATATGCCGCCGCGCTGTCGCCGTCCATGGAGCCAAAATTGCCTTGTCCGCGAACCAGCGGATAGCGCAGGGAAAAATCCTGCGCGAGTCTCACCATGGAATCGTAAACAGCCGCGTCGCCATGCGGATGGAATTTTCCCAGCACTTCGCCGACAACCGTTGCCGATTTCCTGAATTTGGCATTGGAACGCAATCCCGTGTTCCACATGGAATACAAAATCCGCCGGTGCACCGGCTTCAGGCCGTCGCGCACATCAGGGAGGGCGCGCGACACAATGACGCTCATAGCATAGTCCAAATATGATTGCTGGACTTCTTCAATAATTTCCCGCGGATTTATCCTGTTGATTTCCATAAAAATGAATCTATTGCTGGTTATTAATATTAATAACGGAACTGCCTGGCTTGTTCATTACGCCCCGCGTGTCCTTGATTTTTTCGTCAATTACCCGGGAACCTTTCTCGATTTGTTCGAAAATTTCTCCGGCATTCAGGTTATTGCTGTTGTCGATTGGCTGTTTTTCGCTTTGCAGAGAAACAATCCATATGGCAATTATAAAAAGCATGGAAATTGCCACGCAAAGCCAAGTGTAGCGCCGGCGAACGTGTTCCGGCTTATGGCGGATATTTTCAATGTGATCAAATAAACTCATAAATCAAAATACAAATCTGCAATTTGCATATTTGCAAGAACTGCATTTATTCCCGCAAATTGCATTACTCGATGCCCATCAAAACCACATCCATGCTTTTGCCTTCCAAATCTTTCTTTTTAATATTCAATTTAGCAATTTTTTCCCGGGGACAATTGCCGATTTCATTGCAAAATTTCTTTATATCATCAATATCCAGCGTCAGACCCGGAACTTTATAATGCATCGGAATAATCAGCGCCGGCTCTATTTTTTTGATAATATCAACAGCGCTCTTGGCGTTTAAGGTATATTTTCCTCCTACAGGAACCATTAAAATATCCACCCCGTCAATTTCTTCCAGTTGTTTGCCGGTCAGATCAGCTCCCAAATCGCCCAGATGGCAGATTTTTAATTCTTCGGATTCTAAAACAAAAACGGTATTTATGGCCGGTTTTTGGGTTTGTCCGTGTTCGGAAGCGATACCGATGATATTGATTCCTTTGACTGAATACTCGCCTGGAATATTGACAACCAGCAGCTCGCCCTTGAGAGCTGCGACATTATTATGGTCAGTATGTTCATGGCTGACCAAGACCAAGTCAGCCTGCCCTTGCGGCGGACGCAAGCCGATTGATTTATCAAAAGGATCCAAAAAAACAGCCACTTCCGTTTGGCCGCGGCCGGCCGGCTTGGTAGTTATTTTAAAACAGGAATGACCGTAATATTGTATGTTCATATTCCGGATAGCTTAAAAAATTGCCGAATGGCTCAAAAGCGCTTTCCCTAAACATTGGCATTATTCCGCAAATTCGGGTTGCGCTCCAGTTTTGTTACACAAGTAAGTTTAGCATTGTTCACGCCCTAAATCAAGTCCGCTATTGACAATATCGACAAATAAATATAGGATTGTTTTAAAGCTTAAGAGGATCTAATTATTAAGAAAATCGAATAGGCAATAACTCAATTGCCGGACAGCTTCTTAATAATTTCCTTTAATCGGGAAATTTTTTAATTTTTAATTTATTCAAAAAAATGACTAATATTTTGGACAACTTGGCTAAAGAGGTAGACAAAATCAGTGAAAATGAAGCGGATTCATTAAAGCAGGAATCTTCCGGAAAAGAAAAAAAAGCAGAAGAAACTTCCCTGATGGCATCCCTGCTGCCGGACGACAAAATCCCGCTTCCCCGCGCCGGAGATGTTATTGAGGGCAGAGTTATTGAGATTGGAACGAATATTATTTATTTGGATATCGAGCCTCTGGGAACCGGAGTTGTTTTGGGGCGGGAAATGAAAGACGGCATGAGAACCGGAAAAATTCGGATCGGAGATTATGTAACCGCTACCATAACCGAACTGGAAAACGAAGACGGATATATCGAATTGTCTATTCGCGAAGCTTCCCATGGAAAAGCTTGGGAAGACTTGGAATCCAAGCGTGATACGCAGGAAAAAATGGCAACCAGAGTATTAAGCGCCAATAAAGGCGGCCTTCTGGTTGAAATCAATGGCATTTCCGGGTTTCTTCCGGTTTCGCAGCTTTCCGCTAAAAACTATCCGCGCGTGGAAGACGGAGATAAAAATAAAATTTTATCCATTCTAAAAAAACTGGTCGGCCAGGAACTGGAAGTTCGCATTCTGGATGCCGATCGGGAAACGCAAAAACTGATTGTCAGCGAAAAAGCCGCTCAAAAAGAAAAAGACCGGGAAATTATTTCAAGCCTTCAAATCGGCGATACCATCGCGGGAGAAATCAGCGGCGTGGTTGATTTCGGCGCTTTTATAAAATTTTTGACTCCCGGCAAAAACGAAGAAAATGCCGGCGATGAAGACCGCTTGGAAGGACTAGTGCATATTTCCGAGTTGGCTTGGCAACTGATTGAAAATCCCCGGGACATTGTCAAGGTCGGACAGAAAGTCAAAGCGCAAATTATCGGAATTGATAACGACAAAATTTCTCTTTCGATACGTTCCCTGGAAAAGGATCCCTGGCTGCAAATTTCAGAAAAATACAAAATGGGCGATATTGTTAAAGGCACAGTTAATAAAATTAATCATTTCGGCGCTTTTGTTTATCTTGACAAGGATATCCACGGGCTGGCGCATGTCAGTGAGATGTCAGAAATGTATCCCGGAAAAAATGTTGGAGAGCTTATTGAGGTTGGCAAGGCCTATGAATGGAAAATTTTATCCATTGAGCCGAAAGAGCACCGCATGGGATTGGCTCTGATCGTCGGCGGCAAAAAAGCATCCGGCAAAAAAGAAAAAGAAGAAAACAAAGAAGAAGCAAAAAAAGAAGAAGCGTCTAAAAAAACAGACACGGGAGAAAAGAAGCCGAAAAAAGAGAAAGCCGGGAAAGAAAAAGTTAAAAAAGAGGAAAAGCCGTCCAAGGCCAAAAAGGAAAAGTCCGAGAAAAAAGACAAAAAAGAAGGAAAATAATGTTTTTGCAAAAATGGACAAGAATGTCCATTTTTGTTGTTAATAAGATATAAACATAATTTAATTACTTTGAATTACTAAACTAACTTTACCAATTAAATTCAGACAACTTTA
>CAZUWD010000045.1:0-5423 GCA_964624015.1 uncultured Bdellovibrionales bacterium
ACCGTTTGTGATTAGGCCTTCGAGGCAACCGAACTTAACATCAACAGTTTTGTTTTCGGACAATAATTTGAATACCGATTTTATATCGCGGATAGTTTGAGAGTAGAGATCCTCAGCCGAAGATAAAACATTGCCGCCGGAAATAACGCTGCAAAGCGGCTCAGAGGCGGTTTTTGCGGGTGAAGCCTGCTCTGTTGCTGGATTGATTGACTCGGTAATTGAGTTTTCGATAACGGGTTTAGGCGGCACTGCTGCCGGTTGAGTTTGACGAGGTTGGCCATGCTTTTTAAATATACCAGATATTCGCATATTCGTTAGTATCTTTATGACTTCGCTCGAACCTACTTTATCAAAAATTCCTGACGAATGGAAGCCGCCCCGCCGCCGCTCGCGTGTGCTCGCCAGCCAGCAAAAAAGTTTTCTTTTCCTTTTGGAAGAAAAAATCCGGCGCGCGCAAATCAAAAAATGTGAATAAAACTTTTTTGCTGGACAGCGACGAAGTGAGTGGCGGCGGGGCGGAGCGTCAGTTCCGTTCAAAAAATGTTCGAGCAGAGTTGTATAATTCCACTAACATAAAAATCCCCCTTGGGGATTTTATGCTTTGTACGCACAACAGGTTGTATATAGTCACTACAGGTTGTGTGTTTTTTTGTATGCCTTCCATTGCTTGGAGGTCCAGCCATCCGGCTTGGCGGTGAAAATTTCGCCCGTATGGGGATATTTGCTCGGGGAATCATAACTGCTATAAAAAACATCATCGACGAGAATTTCTCCATCCGGGAAATAGACTTTTTGAGAAAAAACAGCCTTCATCGATCCGTCCGGATTTCTTTGTGTAATGCGCGGACCGTCAATTTCAATTTTTCTTTCGTCTGTGGTTCCGTAAAACTGGAAAACCAGCTCCGTGCCCTCAATTTTTGCCTGGATTAAAATATGTCCGGAAGTGTTGTTTATGAAGCGCAAGTCTGGGTGGGGAACATAAACAGTCGCGTCCATACCCTGCGGATTATAATATTTCACGGGATAAGCGTGATTTTTTCTGGCCGTGATTTTGAGTCCGGAATTTATGGCAGCGCGAAAGGTTGTGGTGGAAACCTGGCAGATGCCGCCGCCGAACTCCGGCTCAGTTTTGTCTTTTTTAATGACCATTTCCGGCAGATATCCGTGCTCGCCGTCAACTTCGCCGAGAATTTTAACAAAAGAAAATTCTTCGCCCGGCCTGATAAGAACACCGTTAAACCTGTTGGTGGCAACTTTAATGTTGAAAATACGGTTTTTGGGCGAGCCTTTAAAATTGGAACGGCCTTCGCCGATGAGCGATTTTATTCCCAGGTTTTCGATGTCATCGCTGGAAACAGACGGCTTCGTTTCATAAAATTCCAGCTTTATCGGGATTTCGCCGCCATTTTTTCCGACGAAATAATTTCTTAATATTTCAAAACTTTTTTCCTTATCTAGCCGCAAGCCGTTTTGGCTCAGTGCAAAAGATGAAACTTTGCCGTTTTCAGCGGAAAGCTTGGCATCCACGGGATCGCGGTCAGTTCGGCGGGAAAGATCTTCAAGAAAGGCCATAACAGAATCCGTATCCAGAAAAATCTCCGATTTTTTTCTGATATTTTCCGATTTCTTGACCGAAAAAAGCATTTTGCAGGACAGCGATTTTTTATAAGCGCAAAAATCCCGGTTTTCTATTTCAGAAAGGTAGCCGGGACTGTAAGTAAGCTGTTCTTTTTCTGAAAACCATTTTTTCGCGTCTTCGGCCGGCAAATGATATTCCCGTCCGGACACGTCCAAAACCATCTCGCACGGAAGTTTGCCGGCGGCCGAATCAAAAGAAAATTGACCCAAGTAAACATCATTGGAAGCGGAAGCAAAGCAGTGCGGAGTAATAAAAAACAGAAGCAGGATTAATTGTCCCTGAAACGGGATGGCATATAAAAATTTCAACTTTGAAAGCGGCATAAATACAGAATAACTGAAATTTCAAGAGAAATCAATAAGAAAAGCCCGCCTTCGCGGGCTTTTGATTCATATTTGCCTGGAAAAATTCTAAAATCCCCTGACTTGAATCTTCTTGCTTTTGTTTATGTCGGCTTTAGGCAGGCGGATGGTCAGGATTCCGTTTTTCATGGAAGCTTCGGATTTTTCCGATAAAACATCAACCGGCAAAATAACCGATCTTGAAAAAGACCCCCAATAACATTCCTGGTAATAATAATTTCCTTCGGGAACTTGTTCGTCATTCTTTCTTTCGCCCCGGATGGAAACCATGTCATTGTTGATGCTGACATCCAAATCTTCCGGCTTGACGCCGGCGATAGTGGACTTGATGACGATATCATTTTCCGTTTGGTAAACGTCAATAGTCAATTGTCCTTCGCTTGAATCAGCGGATGCAAAATTTTCCTCTGGCATATTTTTTACCGGCGAAGAGGTGATCACTGTTTCGGATTCCTCTTCGTATAAATTATTTAGCGGCTTAATAGGAGTTTCATTTTCATAGCTGTCCGGCTCGACCGATCGTGTTCCGGTCAATCGCTCAAAAAAAGATCTTTTTACTTTTGCCATTTTATTGTTTAAAAATATTTTAATACGCAAACCGGAAGAGGCTCCAAAAATCAGCAAATTTCCTGCGCATCCAAGCCTTATCTGCGGCCAGAACACCTGGTTTTTTTGCTTAGCTTTTCCTAGCTGACAGCTTTATTGTAACAGGATATAATATTTTGGCAAGCGTCCGGATGCAAGGAATAAATTATCCGTAAATCAGCAGGATATTTGCAGCCAAATGGAGAAGAAAAGCAGCGAAAAATGCGGCGGGAGCATAAAATAATTTCAGGCGCTTGCGGAAAATGAAAAAAATTCCAAAAATCAAAGAGGTGCCGGAATGGACTGCGAATATGCCTGCCATTCCCTGATATAAAACGGAACCGGAAAAAATTTCATTTGAAAAAACCAGAAAAATTTCCATCAATGAAAAGCCGGCTCCAATCAAAAAAGCGTTAAATAGAATATCTCCAGCCCTTTCTATTTTTTGTGAAGTCTTAGAAATGACAGCCAGTTTGACGAGTTCTTCGATAATGACGCAGGCGACCAAAAAGGGAGTCAGGTTTTGCGGAGAAAAGCCCGGAAAAAAAATTTTTTCCGCAAATGAAAAGCCGGCAGCCAGCTCCAAAACCAGAGCGCCCAGTGCCGCGATTATTCCGTAAAAGATCCCGATATAATGTTTTCTTGAAATGCGAAACATAATTTTGTGAGTTGCTGTTCGATTTGCAAATTTACCTGGCTCATAATCCTAAATTGGCTTCCGCTTCAAGATTTTTCCAATTCGAACGGGCTTTTTTCTTATCTTTCGCGGACATTTTTTGCCAGCGAAAAAATCCGGCGGCGGCAATCATGGCGGCATTATCAACGGAATATCCGATGTCGGGCACCAGGTAGCGGATGCCGGGAAAATTTTTTTTCGCCTGTTCCTCCAGATGTTTCCGCAATTTCTTGTTGGCGCTGACTCCGCCGGCCAGCATAATTGCTTTTGGATTGTATTTTCGCGCCGCCGCCATGGTTTTGGCGGCCAGAACTTCGATAACGGCCTGCTGGAATTCATGCGCCATCCCTGCGGTTAAAAATTTATTTTTTAAAATTTCCGGACGTTTTTTGACCGCATACAATACGGCAGTTTTCAGTCCGGAAAAAGAAAAATTAAAATTACGGGAATTAAGCATTGGCCGCGGCAATTCAATTTTCATCCGGGAATTTGTTTTTTTTGAATTTTGAATTTTGAACTCGGTAGCTCTTGCTGCTATTGCCGGCCCTCCGGGATAGCCGAGATTCAAAATGCGCGCGACTTTGTCAAAAGCTTCGCCGGCGGCATCGTCCAGTGTTTGGCCGATGATCTCATATTTCAGATGCCCGCGCATCAATATAAGTTGCGTATGTCCGCCGGAAACCACAAGACAGAGAATCGGAAAAATTTCCGTCTCTTTGGATTGGAAATTTTGATTTTGTCCGGAATTTGAAATTTGCAATTTCTGGCTGGCGCCGGTTTTGCTGGAAATAAAATTGGCATAAATATGTCCTTCGATATGGTGTATTCCTAGAAGCGGCTTTTGCCAGCGATAGGAAAGAATTTTAGCCGCGCCTGATCCGATAAGGAGAGCGGGAATAAGCCCCGGGCCACTGGTAACTGCAATGAATCCGATGTTCTTCGGCTGAATGCCGGACTGGCCTAGCGCAATTTCAATTACCGGCAAAATATTTCTTAAGTGTTCCCGCGCAGCCAGATTGGGAACAACTCCGCCCCAACGGGCGTGCAGAGACGCCTGCGAAGAGGTGACGCTGGACAATACCCGCAAAAAACCGCCGCGCATCTCAACAACGGAAGCGGCGGTTTCGTCACAAGAAGTTTCAATTCCCAAAATAAGCATAATTTTCAAAATTGACTTTTTTGAGCCAGATGTTAATATCAGATACTAATATTATATTGCAGTTAAAGGCAATTTGCCAATCGGTCCGCGGCCTTTCGGGAGGCGTGAAATAGCCGGGGATGCGAAGAAGTATTAAATATGGGCAGAATTGCTTCAGAAACAAATGAAAACGCTTTGCGAAAAGCGGAAAAAATGTCTGACAACGAACTGGTGGATTTAGTCAGGCGGGAGGATTCAGAACAGTATTCGGAAATCATCGCAAGATATCAGGGAAAGCTGTTTGCTTATTTGTATCGCCTGGTTGGCGACCGGGAAGAGGCTTCCGATTTGTTGCAGGATGTTTTTATCAAGGCCTTCAGGAATCTTCACAGTTATGATATTCAGCGAAAATTTTCTTCCTGGATTTATCGCATTGCGCATAATGAAGCCGTCAACCATATTAAAAGGAAATATCTCAAGCGGTTTGTTCCCTTTGATGACTTGAGTTCCACCCGGGACAAGCTTGATTCCAGCAGCACCGAGGACGGAGCGGATGATATCTGGGAAAGAAAGGAATCTATCATGGAAGTGAACGATGCAATAAGCTGTTTACCGGTCAAATACAGGCAGGTTTTATTGCTACGTTATTTCTCTTCCAAGACATATGAGGAAATAGGAGAAATTCTTGAAAAACCGGTTAATACTGTGGGGACACTCATAAGCCGAGCCAAGAAAAAACTGGCGGAAGAGCTAAAAATTAATGAGAAAAATGAAAAACATTAACGATAAAACAGAAACGCATGAACCGGCAGCAGATGTCAGGGAGCTGGTAATGGAAAAAATCAAGTGCGGGAAAATAAAAATGCGCCATCCTTGCGTTTTTTTAGCGCAAAAATTGGGAATGCGGAGCGCCTTGGTAATTGCTATTCTTTTTGGTTCGCTGACGGCGAGCGCTGTCTTGTGTGTTTTGAAAAAAACCGGAGTGCTGAAATTCCTGATTTTTGGCTGGACGGGCTTCAAGAT
>CAZUWD010000046.1:0-5413 GCA_964624015.1 uncultured Bdellovibrionales bacterium
GCCAGATTGCGCGGTGAATCCGTCGCGGCGGAATGGGGCAGCCAGATACGTTCCTATGTAATTCATCCTTATAAAATGGTCAAAGATCACCGGACAAAGCATGAAACGACAGACACAGAAGCCGTACTCGGCGGCAATTTGGAAGGTTTTATTGAAGCTTGCTTGCGCTGGTCCTGCCGGAAATAATCTATAATTTTGAATTTCAAAAAAATTATTGTATACTAAATAAAGCGGATGTCCGATCTTGACCAGGCCGCGAATTTTTACGGGTTAATAAAAAGCACAAAGGAATAAAATGGAGGACGCGGAGCAAAAAGAAACAAAAACTGAAGAAGAAATTCAAGGAAACCAGTTTTGCCAGTCGAGAGAAGTTTTGATCGGCTTTGAGGGCGTTATGAAAACTTATAAAAAAGACGATCCGCCCGCGCTGGAAGGCATTACTCTGGAAATCTGCGCCGGAGAATTTGTTTCCATAGTCGGTCCGAGCGGAGCGGGCAAATCAACTTTGCTCAAAATGATTTATGCGGAAGAAGCGCCGACGGAAGGCCGGGTATGCTTCAACAAGCAACCGCTTTCCGAAATAAGCCGGCGGCAGTTTCCCCTCCACCGCCGCAATATTGGCACTGTTTTTCAGGATTCAAAATTACTTCCCCGCAAAACAGTTTATGAAAATGTGGCTTATGCGCTGGAGGTCACGGGCGTTACAGATGAGGAAATCAGGGAAGACGTGCCGCAAATTTTGGAAATAGTCGGACTTTCCGGAAAGGCGGAAAAATTTCCCGCCCAGCTTTCCGGCGGAGAACAGCAAAAAGTAGCGATAGCGCGCGCGCTCATTCACCGGCCGGTGGTAATTGTGGCGGACGAACCGGCCGTAAACCTGGATCCCGTTTCTTCGCTTGAAATCGTAGATTTGTTGCTTAAAGTGAATGAAATGGGAACTACGGTTGTTATGGCCAGCCATAACAAGGACATCGTCAATAAAGCTCAGCGGCGGGTGATAAGAATGGACCAGGGCAGAATAATTGAAGACAGCCCGAAAAGCAAATATAAAATATTTTGATTTGCGCCTGGTGGCTTCCATGCGTTTTGATCAAAAGAAATAGTAAAATAATATGCTGGTAACAATCAGAAGAGCATTTATCGAAGCAATCAAAAATTGCGCCCGCAATATTTGGTTGAGTCTGGCAACCGTCAGTATTTTGCTGATGGCGCTTTTTGTCGTGAGCCTGATGTATGTTGTGACTTTTACCACCAATAATATATTAAAAGGCATTGAAAAGCGGGTGAATATCAGCATTTATTTCAAGCAGGACGTTTCGGAAGAAAAAATTTTTCAAATCAAGTCGGAACTTGAAAGAAGCGCGGAAATCAACTCCGTGGATTATGTATCGCGGGATCAGGCGCTTGAGGATTTCAAGCGAACCAATGCCGATGAGCCGGTGATTATACAGTCGCTTCAGGAAATCGGCGACAATCCGCTGCTGGCCTCGCTGGTTATACGCGCGAAAAACCAGGCCGATTATCAGTCCGTGGCCGATATGATAGGCGGATCTGAATTCAGTCCGGACATCAGCCGCATTAATTACGGGAAAAACAAGGAAATCATAAGCAAGTTAAATAGTATCATAAAAACCATCCGACGTTCGGGCGCGGCGCTCGGAATAATTTTTTCAGCCGTTTCAATTCTGATTATATTTAATACGGTGCGGATGACGATTTATACGCAAAGGAAGGAAATTGAAGTCAAGCGGCTGGTTGGAGCGTCCAATAGTTTCATCCGCCTGCCCTTCATTTTTGAAGGAGTGCTCTATGGTTTGGCAGCTACTGTTTTTTCGATGATAATTTTATTTGTTACCCTGAAATTTTTGACGCCGTATATTTCTTCAGTTATCCCGACGGAAAACCTGACTCGCTTCTACGGCTCGCATTTTTTGCTGATTTTCGCCCTGCAGGCCGGCTTGGGAATTCTTTTAGGCATCGCGAGTTCCTGGATCGCCATGCGTAAGTATCTGAAAGTGTAGCCTTGATTTTTGGACGGACATAATATAGATTATAAAAAGACTGGCAAAGTCTTTTTATTAATTGAAGAACAGCCGATTATTCCCAGGTCGTCTAATGGTAGGACAACAGATTCTGGCTCTGTTAATCGGGGTTCGAGTCCCTGCCTGGGAACAAGCAATTATTTTAGTGCGGAGCGGATCCTTCGCTAAAACTGTGGAACTATAAAAAGGCATTGTTGCCATAGGGCATGTTTTGAAATTATTGCAATGGCCCTCTTTTATTTTGCCAATTTTGCCCAAATAAGCTAAAATAAAAAAAGCAGGTTTTAAAAAATTATGTTTTGGGCGGATAAAATTACAAGTGAAATCAAACAAAAATGCGCCAAAAAAATACAATCTGGCGCGCCTCTTGTTATTCGTGATGAAAAAACGGCTTCCGGCCGGGTGCATGTCGGCTCTCTCCGCGGAGTGGCTATTCACGGAATAATTGCGGAAATTCTCGGCGGCGAAAACATATCCAATAAATATTTTTTTGAAATAAACGATTTCGATCCCATGGACGGATTGCCGGTTTATCTCGATCGGGAAAAATTTCTTCCTTTTATGGGCATGTCGCTTTGCAATGTGCCGTCACCGGACGGTAAAGCCGAAAATTACGCCGAATATTTTGCGGAGGAATTTGTCGGAGTCATTGCCGAAACAGGATTCGTGCCGGAATATTACCGCTCAAGCGATGTTTATAAATCCGGCCGATATAATGAAGTCATAAAGATTGCCCTGGAAAATGATGCAAAAATCCGCGAGATATACCAAAAGATTTCCGGTTCTGTAAAAGTTGAAAGCTGGCTGCCGATTCAGATGATCTGCGAAAAGTGCGGCAAGGTTGGCACGACCAGAAGTATTTCCTTTGATGGTGAAAACGTGGAATATGCGTGCGAGGAAAACATGGTTTCCTGGGCTAAGGGTTGCGGCTATGCGGGAAAAAACTCGCCATATGGCGGCAATGCCAAGCTGCCCTGGAAAGTTGAATGGGCGGCAAAGTTCAAAATTTTCGGCGTAGACATCGAAGGTGCGGGCAAGGATCATTCGACTCGCGGGGGATCGCGAGAAATCGCCGACGCCATTGCACGGGAAGTCTTCGGGCAAACACCGCCGTATAATATTCCTTATGAATTTTTACATGTCGGTGGCAGGAAAATGTCATCTTCTAAAGGAGCTGGTTCGTCATCGCGAGAAATCGCCGATGCTTTGCCGCACGAACTTTTGCGTTTGCTCCTGCTTTTCAAGGATCCGAAGCGAGTGATTGATTTTATGCCGGACGGCGATACTATTCCGATTTTGTTTGATACCTATGATAAATTGGCAGAAGCATACTTTCAGAAAGCGCCGGGAGATTATCCGCGCATTTTTGCGCTGATGCACTCGCCGAAAGAGCGGGAAAAAATAGAGGCCAGATTTCTGCCAAGGTTTTCCCAAATTGCTTTTTTGGCACAAATGCCGCACATGGATATCGAGGCCGAAGTGAAAAAAATAAAAGAAGCTCCACTGACGGATGCCGACAAACGGGAAATTGACTATCGCGCCAAATACGCAAAAAACTGGCTGAAAAATTACGCAGCGGAGGATTTTAAGTACGAGCTCAAAGAAAAAGAAATTCCCGATGCCGCAAAAAACTTGTCAGGTGAACAAAAAGCCGCGCTCAAAATTCTGCTGGAATATGTTTCCGGCCGCGAAAAGCTTGATGGGCAGGAATTGCACACTAAGCTGCATGATATCAAAAAAGAAACCGACATCAGTCCCCAGGCGCTTTTCAGTGCTATTTATCTTATTTTTCTCAGCAAAGAAAGCGGCCCTAAAGCCGGTTGGTTTTTGCAGGTGCTGGACAGGAAATTTCTGGAAAAGAGGCTGTCTGAAGCAGTTAAATAATTCCGGCCGTGAAACAGTCATTTTTCCGGCGATGAAGAGCAAATAGTATATGAGAAAACAAGAAATTATAGAGATAGAAAGAGTGGCAAGCAAATTTTTTATCGGGGCCAGTGGTTGCCACGACTGGTCTCATGTAGAAAGAGTTAAATTTTTAGCGTTGAATATTGGGAAAAAAGAAAAAGCTAATTTGAAAATTATCGAAGTGGCAGCGCTTTTGCATGACATCGGCAGAAAGGATGAAATGAAAAACAAGGGATTTTTTTGTCACGCTGAATGTGGAGCAGAAATGGCTAAAAAAATTTTAGCAAAATATAGTTTCGAAAATGAGGATATTAAGGCAATAGTTCATTGTATTGGGACGCATAGATATAGAAAAGGCAGCGCCCCCGAAACGATCGAGGCGAAAGTTTTATTCGATGCTGATAAGTTAGATTCTATCGGAGCAGTCGGGATTGGTCGGGATTTTCTTTTTGCAGGTAGCGTCGGTTCAAACACCCTTTACACTGGAAATGAAAAAAAATTGGCAAGGAGTAGAAAGGATTATTCCTACACAAAAGAGGATTCCGCTGTTTTAGAGTATGAAATAAAATTAAAACACATTAAAAATAAAATACTGACTAAAGCAGGTAAGAAAATGGCGAAAGAGCGGCACGAATTTATGGAGAAATTTTTCAGAAGATTTTACTTGGAGGTGAAGGGCAAGAAATAATTTTATGGGCATTCCTGTTGAATACAATCCGGACTTGGCGCTTCGAAATATTTCCGAACATAAGGCCGGGCGGAGGAAAATTGAAGAATGTATTCCGGAGCCGCTGGAAATCGGCAAGGTTTATGAATTTCTCAAAAATGGATTTTGGCATGGCGGCGAAATGCCTCTCGCTGAAGCGTATGGAACGGGCGTTGTTCGCGGCCATTGGCCAGTATTAAAATGCTGGAAGTGACGCATTTTCTCGATCAGGGCGAAGTCTGGACGAAAGGAAAATACAAAATTATGGACATTTTCGATCCCAATGATCCGAAAATAAATTTTGAATCCGTAATGCGGGTAAAATAAAAAACTGCAAATTGTTAATTTTACCTCATAACCTTATAAGGTAAAGTGATAAGAAAAATAAATTTTACCATACACCCATATATGGTAAAAGAAAAAAATATTTATGATTGAAGTTGAAATTAAAGCCAGAATTAAGGATATTGCTGAGGCTAGGGAACAATTGAATAAAATAAATGCTGAATTCATTGGAATTGAAAAACAAGCCGATGCAGTTTTTGGCCATCCGGAAATGTTAGATGAAAATAATTTTGTAGTTGAGGGAGGATATAGCGCCCGTGTTCGGGATAAAAATGGGAAAACAGAAGTTACATTTAAGGAGATGTTAAGAGGCAGGGGCGGAATAGAGGTTAATGCTAATATTGGAAACTTGGACTTAGGGAAGAAATTTTTGTCTAGAATTGGATTCAAAGAAGCGTTTACAATATCTAAATCA
>CAZUWD010000047.1:0-5404 GCA_964624015.1 uncultured Bdellovibrionales bacterium
ACTTGTTGCACTAAATGTTAGAGACTAAGTAAAAAAATCGCGGGATTAATCGAAGATCAGAATCTTTTGCAAAAGATGGGAGCTGAAAGCCGGAAAATCGCCGAGATGATGAGTTGGGAAAAAATCGCGGGACAATACGGGGATATTTATAAAAATGCTGCGAAATATAATGATTGACTCCTCCTGCAATTGCAGGAGGAGTCAGCGCCGGGAAAACGCATGAAAAAATCAGCCAAATTTTTTTTGAAGTTTTTGGTCAGCGTCGGCTTTGCCGCCTGGGTAATCCATAACGTCAATTGGAACGACGTTGTTTTTCACTTGACTGAAATCAAATGGTGGCAGATCGCAATTTATATTACAATAGTGGTTTTCGGAATGCTGGTATCGGCTTATAAATGGAAATTTCTGGCCGAAGAAAAAGGGCTGCGTTTTCCGTTTTTTGATTTTTTTAAACTGTATTTTACCGGTTCGTTCATCAACAATTTTATGCCATCCTTCATCGGTGGCGACACTTACCGCGCCTATGAAACCGGGAAACCGGAAAAAAAATACACCGAAGCGGCGTCAGCCGTGATGATGGATCGCATTACCGGCTTTATCGGCGGATCGATTCTGGCTTTCATATTCGCTTTGTTCAATATTGGCGGCATCCTGGAAAGCCGAATTCTTATTATTTTTTATGCTTTGCTTCTTTTGTCTTTTGTTTTTGACATATTTTTGGCGCAGCTCCGGCATTCGGAATATCTGCGGCAGAGGCTGGGCAAATTTATCCCGGAAAAAATAAAAAGCTTCCTTAAGGAACTGGGAAGCTACAATAACGATTCCGGGATTCTTTCCAGGGCGACGCTGTGGGGCGCCATCTTCGCGTTTGTGGGCGTGGCCATTCCGAATTATATTTTGTTTTTGTCTCTAGGAATTAAAATCGGCATCATGGATTACCTTTCTACAATTTTTATTATCAGTATTATTTCGGCGATTCCAATCAGCATCAATAATATCGGCCTCAAGGAATGGGCGTATGTGACATTTTTCGGCATCCACGGCATCAGCGCCGCCCCGGTTATTTCTGTCGCCATTTTGAGCCGTTTTCTCCAGATGCTTTTGAGTTTCTTCGCCCTGCCAATGTATATTCGGAATAAGAAACAATAATTTGAGATTATCTTATATAAGCCCCACTCCTTGTTTTAATAATCCCAAGGGCTGTTTTTTTTCCTCGTATTAATTATGCGCTTTACGCCAGAGATTTTCTTATTTTTCAATTCCTTCATATTCGGCGGAGGGAATGATCAGCGTTTTGTAGGTTTCGCCGCGGTTTCTTTTATAATAAAGCTTGACGTTGATTTGTTCGCCGGCGTTGATTTCGGCGAAAGAATCCAGCCAGCGGACTTTTTTGTCTTCGCTTTTTCTTACTCCCGGAATTATGAAATACGCTACACCGTTCTCCACCGTGTAATCCAAAATTTCAGTATGTCCGGAAAAAACTGCCAATACTTTGTGACGCGAAAAAATTTCTCTTAGTTTAGCCGCCTGCGCCTGATTTAAGTTTCTCTCATTGTCTTTGATTATAGGAGCATAATGGATGAATACGATTTTTTTAAAATTTTCCGCGTCTTTTAGTTTTTCTTCCAGCCAATTAAATTGCTCATTCGTCATTAAATACCCCCTGGGATCATTGCTGTTCATTTTTTCATTTGGCAACAGTTCATTCTCATTTCCATCCAAAATGATAACGCGAAAATTGTTTTTATCAAAGTAATAATATGTCTTATTCTTGCCAGTAAGTTTCAGCCAGTCGCCCCGCGTGAGACCGCGCATCTCATGGTTGCCGTTGACATGATAGACGGGGGCGCCGGCGCGAGCAAGATATTCGCTGACTAGCTTGAAATCATCAATGGAAATTTGTCCCTTTCGACTGGTTCCTTCAATTGCATCACCGTTTTGTATCACAAAATCCGGCCGAAATGATTCTTTCATTTGAATAATAAAACTTTCCAACCCGGTTCGCGAACTCAAATTTAAATCACCTTTTTCAGCCTTAATCCTTCGCGCGTGAATATCATTAATGAGGCCTATTTTAATTGAATCTCGGCCTTTAATTTCATTATAGAAAAAAACAAAAAATGCCGCCGCCGCGACCATGGCTATTAAACCGAATAGGAATGATTTTTTTTGCAGAAATTTCTTCATTTATTTTTTTTCAAAAAGAAAAACGGCGAATCTTCCATTAATAATTTTTTTTACAAGATGAAAATCGGAGAAATTCTTGTTTCGAGGAATTTTTTCGGCATTTTTGGATTTGCCGAGCCAAATTAAGACCGACCCCGGCGCTATCTTCTTAGCGGAAGAAAATGATTCCATGGGAGTATGAAGTCCTGATTTGCGATTGAGATATTTGATAGATTTATTAAATTTGAACGGAAAAAGATGAAATTTTCGATTTTGCAGTTCTTCACTGGCAGCAGAAGCGGTTATGAAGCTGGAAATAACTTTTGTTTCTTTCAGGCTAATTCCTCCATAAATATCGCTTTTATCGGAATGCCGACTGAAATCGTAGGCTTTTGCGAACGTCCGGAAATTTGAAAAAATAAGCAGAGCGGCAAACGCTGAAAAAATTATCCATAGCCATTTTTTGGCGGATAAAAATGGCGAGATTATTGTTATCAAGAAAGATAGAAAAATGAAAGGGTAGGCGAAACAGACTATAAAAAATCTCGACTTAAGATCGTTAGCCAATGGCCAGAATATCAAAAAAGAAAGCAGGAAAGCTGACAAAATAAGGCGAAGAAAAATTTTCCGTTGCAGATTTGATTCTTTTCGATATAGAATTGTTGCCGCAAAAAGCGAGACAATCATAAAAATGGCGCTGATTGAGGACAAAGCGATTTCTTTAAAGTTATTTGGAGAAAAATATTTTTTTGA
This sequence comes from uncultured Bdellovibrionales bacterium, assembly GCA_964624015.1. Lineage (GTDB taxonomy): Bacteria > Patescibacteriota > Minisyncoccia > Moranbacterales > UBA2206 > CAZUWD01. The sequence goes on from CAZUWD010000047.1 coordinate 2,920, forward strand.
TTCCAGCCAATCCTTTTGCGGCTCATATCCGGCCAGCACGTATGCATTGCCATTAATAAAGAATTGGACGTTTTTAAGCATATTTTTCCCGGCAGAAAAATTTTCGCCGGCTTTTTTCTCGGTTGCCTGAAAAAAAAGGCGGGTGTTCTCCCAATTGTTTCTGATGTCATGAACAATGAGAGGCAAATTTAAAGTTGCTCCAATGACCAAGGCGGCAAAAAGACCAAGGCACTTTTTTCGATCGCCTGTCCAAAGCAAGCGGACAATTTCTAAAATCACCAAAAGCGGCAAAAGAATCAAGAGCAGGGCATGGAGCTGTGTTCCGATTCCAAGGCTTAATCCCAAAAGAGAATACCGAAACCATTTTTTTACAGGTGATTTTTCGGAAGATAAAATTTTAAAGAAAGAAATGAAAAAAACAAGAAAAAAGAATGGTATAACATTGGGATTCCAGGAAAACTTTGAATATTTTATGGCAAAAAAAGAAATTGAATATAGAAGAGTAGCAAAAAGAGATATTTTTTCGGAAAAATAGAATCTTAGAAAAAAATAAAAAAGCGGAATTGAAGCGATGGACAAAATAACCGTAACAGTGGCAATGCCGGCCGGATCATTTCCAAAAATCAGGGCGGAAAGATATTCCAGATAATAAAAAGCCGGACCGAGGTTGAATTTAGTTCCTCCGGCCTTGGGTCCTAACAAGGGGAACTCCTTCTTTTCTGTTATATTATCCACTATTTGGGCGTCCCGGGCTTGATCGTCATTAAAACGCACTAGGTCTCCAAATTCATAGAGGCGCAGATATGCTCCCAATGCGATAATAGCCAGCAAAATTATCGCAACTTTATTTTTTGAAAAAAAATTTTTGAAAAATGTTGGTTCAGTTTTCATATTTTAATATTTTTACAAAATTTTCCGGACGGTTGTTTATAAAAACAGCCCAACTCCATTGGGTTTGCATTTTTTCAAAATAATAAGCGCTGTCTTTTTCCGGAGCGGCGTTGATGAACATGAAATGGTTTCTTTCTTTCAAGGCGCCTCTCTTGGAAAGAACAAAATAATCCGGCCGGGACCTGGCAATATCTATTTTTCGGCTTTTCAGACACTTGCCTTTAAGAAACGGGCAAATTGTGTTTGAGTTGGAACGGATGATTTGATTTTCAGCTTTCGGAAGTGAGTTTAAATACTGGGCAGCTTCATAGAAACCATGGCCCCATGAATCATGAATGGAAAATTTCGCAGGCAGGAACAGACTAGTATAACTGAAATAAAAAGGGCGCGATATCCACAAAATAACGAGTCCGTAAACAAGAAAAAAAATGGCAAAAATCCGGAATAAATTCCTTTTTTTCAGGCGATTAGAGTCAATAAGCGTCGATGCGGCCACGCCGGCCAGCAGAGAAAAGAGCGGAAAAAGTAAGATGCTGTAGCGCGCGTTGGTTACTACTTTTGCGTATATCGTCAGGGTAAAGTAAAAAATAAAAAAAAGAAGTATTGCCGCCATAACCGGCAAATAATTGTTTTCTTCTTGCTTTCTTGAAGACATCTTAAAAGCGGCGAAAATTGTCAGTAAAAAAACAAGAGGGGTGAGCGAAAAGACAAATGGATACATTTCCATCATAAAAAGCTTTGCGTTTTTTTCCAGAAAGTTGTCATTTGCCAGCAAGTTTCCAAAATTAAAATTTTTCGGTTCTTTTGCGTAGGCCGTGTCTTTCAGTTCGTCTAGCGGAGCAAATCGCTGATCCAGCCAGACATTCAGAAGGAGCGCGAAAATTGAAACAAGAAAAATGCAAGACACGGCGAGCAACATATTTCTTTTTTGCCGACTTGCTGATTCCATGAGCGAAACGATCCAGTTTGGCCGTAATTTTTGGATCGCAAAAATTAATCCCGCGGCTAAAATCAACCAGATCGCGAACTCTCCCTTGGCGAATTGTGAAACACCCTTAAGAAGATATTCCGGGCGCACAAAAACCGCCGGCAAAAAAAGGCAAAATATTAAAATGGAAACAAAAAATAGGAGGGAATAATTTTTTATTTTTTCCAAAAAATTATTTTGATTTTTTATCGGCACGTTATCTTGGAAAAGCGAATTGAAAAAATGGGCAAAAGCATAAAAAACAAAAAGGATGGATGCGGTGTATTTTGAAAGCAAGGCGAAGCCGGTGAACGCGGCACACAAAAAAAGAAATTTTTTTGCGCCTGTTTTTTCAAACGCCAGAAAGGAAAAGGCCGCCAAGCCTCCAAAAATCCAAAGGAAGCTGTCGGGATTTACGATTTGCGAAATTCCGACCAAACTGGGACTAGTGGCGATGAAAATTGTGGAAAAAAGAGCAATGCGCGGTGAATCGGTAAATTTAGTAATCAGCCAGAAAAACAGAAACAGGGAGAGTGTCGAAAAAATTAAAATCGGAAGACGAAAAGCATAGTTAATTCCTTTGAATTACGAAACTCCTAAATCCGAGTTTCAATAGTGGTATAATGA
>CAZUWD010000048.1:0-5288 GCA_964624015.1 uncultured Bdellovibrionales bacterium
ATGCAGGATGAGGATGTTACAAAGAAATCCGGCATTTATCCGTATATCCTGACGGGTGAGGAAAAACACCTGAATATCCGCGCGTTTACCGACAAAATGAAGCGCGAAGCTTATGAAAGACAAAAAGGTAAATGCAAAAAATGCAAGAAACATTTTGAAATCGAAGAAATGGAGGCGGATCACATCAAACCTTGGCATGAAGGCGGAAAGACAATTTCCAAAAATTGCCAGATGTTGTGCAAGGAAGATAATCGGACTAAATCGGGAATTTAATAAATGGAAAAAAGCAAATCAGTTAATGGGTTTCGCGAAAATTATTACAAGGAGGTAAAAGCAGCCAAAGTTGAAAATGACAGGCAATCGAAGCTTCTTTAGTCTTGCTTCATTGTTCGTCTCTTGCTAAAAAGCAAAAATGATGCTAAGCTAAGCAATAGTTATTAATCAGGAAATAAGAAAACATATGTCAGTCCAGAAGCAGAAACACACCAAGGCCAGGCGGGATCGGGCGCGTAAAATGCTCAAGCTCAAGAAAAAGAGGTTGGTTAAATGTTCCCATTGCGGTGCGATGATCCAGGCGCACAGAGTTTGTCACAAATGCGGATATTACAAAGGCAGGGAAGTCATTGATACTGCCAAAAAAATAGCTAAAAAGAGACCTAAAAAATAGATCATGGCTCCGCACTAAATTCCGGATGACAATTCCCGTTTTGTGTGATTTTGCCCACGGAATCGCCTGCGGCTTAATCAGAATTAACAAAAAGATTATCCAGAGAATTAGTGCGGGACACATTTTTGTAATTTCTCGCACAGCTCAAAAACAAAAATGGCAAACAGACATCTTTCCCGTTCCATCGCGATGCAATCCCTCTATGAATGGGATTTCAATGGGCGCAAAAAGGATAAAATCGGAGAAATAATCGGGAAAAATATCGAAGAATTCGGGCCCGGCATGGATAATGATTCATTTGCGCGGGCGCTGGTTGAAGGCGTAATTTCCAACCAGGACAAAATCGATCCGATTATTGAAAAATGCGCGCCGGAGTGGCCGCTCGAACAGGTGACAATCGTGGACCGCAATATTTTGCGTCTGGGCATCTACGAGCTTTTATTCGGCAATTATGAGGAAGTGCCGCCCAAGGTGGCCATCAACGAGTCCATTGAATTGGCCAAATCTTTCGGCGGCGAATCATCCGGACGGTTTGTGAACGGCGTGCTCGGCACAATCTATCGCGAACTGGGCGAGCCGATGAAAGATGACAAATCAGAAAATCATAAAAAAGCGGCAGAAAACAGCGGAAATGAAGGAAGCGCAGAATCCGCGGAAGTTAAATAAATTTTTATAAACTTGAAATCCGAAATTCCAAATCCGAAACAAGCTCAAGGCGGCAAGATTCAAAATCCATACATTTGAATTCGTGCGCGTGCATTGTTTTGAATTTTGTGTTTCGAACTTCGAGTTTTCAATCTGATGATTGAGAATTTAGCCAAAAAAATTGGAGTCAAATTCAATAATACTGATCTGCTCCGGCAGGCACTGACTCATCGTTCCTATCTTAACGAAAACAGGAAATACAAACTTTCGCATAATGAGCGCCTGGAATTCCTGGGGGACGCAGTGTTGGAATTGGTGGTGACGGAATATCTTTATGAAAATTATCCCAATCCGGAAGGAGAGCTGACTAATTGGCGGGCGTCTCTGGTCAATGGAGAAATGCTTTCCAAAATTTCCAAAGAATTGGGCGTGGAAGAATACCTTCTGATGAGCCGGGGCGAGGCCAAGGATGTAGGCAAGGCCAGGCAGTATCTGCTGGCCAACGCTTTTGAAGCCGTTATAGGAGCCATTTATCTTGATCAAGGCGCGGCCGGATATGAGGCGGCGAAAAAATTTATCCTGGATCAGGTTGTTTCGAAGCTGCCGGAAATAATTTTCAAAAAATTGTATATGGATCCCAAAAGCCGCTTTCAGGAAGTGGCGCAGGAAAAAACCGGAATCACGCCTTCCTATCGCGTATTTTCTGAAACCGGCCCGGATCACAATAAAAAATTTGTGATGGGGATTTTTATCGGTGATGAAATGGTGGCGCAGGGCGAGGGCTCCAGCAAGCAGGAAGCCCAAAGGAATGCCGCTGCTGCGGGACTGGAAGCCAAAGGATGGTAGGGATCGCATAAAATCATTTTTACAGGAGTTGGATCAAAAACAAAGCCGGGAAGACATCCCCGGCTTTTTTATTTTCAGAAAAATAATGTATAATAAAGACAGTTAACGCAGGCTTGTTGTCCCGCACCAATTCTGAGGGAATTTTTTAGCGGTGAAAGGTTTCATACGCGGATTCGCCTGCGGCTTTTATTTTAAAACCATCCGATTTTATGGTGCGAATTGGTACGGGATGCTCATTTTTGAAGCTGCTCGTTCTTCGCAGACAAAAATGGCATGTATCTCAAAAAGCTCGAAATTTCCGGATTCAAATCTTTTGCCAGTAAAACCACGCTGGATTTTTTGCGTTCGCAGGAAGGCCGTAAGGAAGTAACGGCCATCGTCGGCCCTAACGGAAGCGGCAAATCCAACATTGCCGACGCCATCCGCTGGGCGATGGGAGAGCAGTCAATGAAAGCGATGCGCGGCAAAAAATCTGAAGACATCATATTTGTCGGCTCGGGAAAAAAAACGCGCCTCGGCAGTGCGCAGGCGGTTTTGTATTTCGACAATTCCGACCGGAGAATCCCGCTGGAATTTTCTGAAGTTTCAATAACGCGCAAAGTATTCAGGAGCGGCGAAGGCGAATATCTCATTAACGGTTCGCGGGTGCGTCTGCAGGACGTGGTTGATCTTCTGGCCAAAGCCGGCATCGGACGCGAATCGTATTCTATTATCAACCAGGGCATGGCAGACGCCGTTCTTAATGCCACGCCTTTGGAGCGCCGTACGATTATTGAGGACGCGGCCGGAGTCAAGCAATATCAAATCAAAAAAGAAAGATCTTTGAACAAGCTCGAATCTACCCGTGAAAATCTGGACAAGGTCAATAGCCTTATGGATGAAATCAAGCCGCATATTCGGATGCTCAAGCGCCAAGCCGACAAAGCTTCGCAGGGAGAAAGTGTATTCAGGGAATTGAGGGAAAAACAAATCCGGCTTTTTTCGTTTCTTTGGCACAGCTTCCAGTCCGAAAGAATAAGGCTTAACGAAACCAAAGAAGAAATGGGTCGCCGGATGATGAATGTCCAGCGCGAAGTTGACAAATTAGCCGATGAGCTTAACCGTGAATCAAAAGACAGTATTGTGAATCTCCGGCTTTCGGAACTGGAAAAAAAACGTACGGAGAGCCGGACAAAACTCAACCAACTTGAGCGGGATCTGATTGTCAATGAGGGTCGGATTGAAATTGAAAAGGAGAAACAGAAGAATATGCGGATGATTGAAGAAATACGCGTGCAAAGCATCCCGGTGGATCTGCAATATGTGCGCGTCGGTATTGAAGAAATCCGTGCCGAACAGGAAAAACTGATTAAAAAAATTGAAAATGCGGAAAGCCTGAAGGAGCTTCAGGAAATTAAAGAATTTGCCCGTGTCATTCAGCAGCGCTTGCACGATTTGAAGGCCGATATTGAAAAGGGAAAAAAAGAAGTTGGCAAAAACGGCGTGCAGGCAGGCGCAAACAACGACGAAAGCGACCAGGCCAAAAATGACAACAAAATAATCGCCGAATTTGAAGCAAGGCTGGCCGGCATCCGCCGGGAAATCCAAGGCTTGGAAGCGGAAATCGGAAAAACCGAAAATGAAATAATAAAAGAAAACAATCTTGACCGCGAACGGCGTCAGAAATTTTTTGAAATCGAACGCTCTTTGCGGGCCAGGCAGGACGAGCTTGGCAGGCTCAAGGATCAGTTTAATGAAGGTAAGATAGCATTGGCCAAAGTGGAAGTTCGCGATGAGGACTTGCGTGCGGAAGTTTTGCGGGAACTCAAATCTGAGCCGGAAAAATTGCCTGTGGCGGAAAATGAAGGAATAAACAAAGAATTGCTAGAAAAAGACATTCTAAGACTCAAGGCGCAGATGGAACAAATCGGCGGCATCGATCCGATGGTGATCGACGAATACAAGGAAACGCAAAGCCGCTATGATTTTTTAGCCAAAGAATCCGGGGATCTTGAGCGGGCGATTGCGTCACTCAAGGAAATCGTCCGGGAAATGGAACAAAAAGTGAATGAAGTTTTTCACTCAACCTTTGACCAGATTGACAGGGAATTCACCAAATATTTCCGCATTATTTTCGGCGGCGGCAACGCCAGTCTCAAAAAAGTGGAAGTCAAAAGGCGTTCGTTCAGGAGCAGGGAGGAAAAACTGGAAGAAATCGGAGAGGCGGGCGAGGCGAAGGCCGAAGAAACGGAAGAAGAAAGAAAAGAAAAAACGGAAACCGGCATTGACCTGACTGCTTCGCCTCCCGGCAAAAGAATCTCAAGCCTTGCTATGCTTTCGGGCGGAGAAAGAGCCTTGACCTCCCTGGCTTTGTTATTTGCGATTATTTCCCACAATCCGCCGCCTTTCGCGGTTCTGGATGAAGTGGAGGCGGCGCTTGACGAGGCTAATTCGCGTCGCTTCGGCCGCATTATTCAAGAGCTTTCCGGCAATACGCAGTTTATTATCATTACCCATAACCGCGAAACAATGCGCCAAGCCTCGCTTCTCTATGGAGTGACGATGGCCGAAGACGGAATTTCCAGGCTTTTGTCCGTGCGCCTGGACCAGGTGGGTCAGGGCGGGAAAATTTTGCAATAATAAATATTGAAATATTAAAAATGGTTGACACATATAGCATTCAATGCTATATTTTATTTTGGTTCTTGAATAAATAAATATCAAAAAATCGAATAAAGGAGGTTTTATGCCGGAAAAAAGTGAATCTCTTGACGAAAAAGAATTCAAAGAGCGTTTCACGGATTTTCAAGCCGTTTGGGAAAAAAATTTTAAAAAGCTGCATTCGGCAGGTTATGCAGATACTGCTTTTAGCATGCGGATTACTGATCCCAGGAGACAGCTGGTAGGAATTATTTTGCCAAAATCTGCGGCAAATTATATTCTAAACCACACAAGAATTAAGAGTAAGAAAGTTGATTTTCTCTCGTCCTGTTTTCCCAAAGAAAGCTTCAGTATGGTAAATAAAAACAAGCTTGCATGGATAGAAAATAATGTTGCTTTTACCAAAGGCGCGCACGGCTTGGCTTATGTATGCAATATTCTGTCTTTTTATTTTGAAAAAATGATGAAGCGGTGGAAGCCTAGAAAGGAG
>CAZUWD010000049.1:0-5256 GCA_964624015.1 uncultured Bdellovibrionales bacterium
TCCCGCCGCATATCGCAATACAGATGAAATTTCCACCCGGCTTCAAAAGGCGTGAATCCTGAAAAATCCAAATCGATTGGCCGGAAGCGCAAGTGGGTATCCCGGCGCTTTATGGTTTCGTCAATCCGGCGGATGTCCGGAAAGACACAGCCGGCCAAAAACAAATCCTCTTCGCTGTTCAAAAGCGGGTGTTTTTCCAAATACTTGCGGGCATAAATTATGTGCGCCACTTGAGAAGCCATAAAATTATTATTTTTTTCCAAAGCTTGGCTTTGAGAAATTGCGAGTCCGCAAAGGACAAGCAAGAAAAAAGCCGAGCTTTAGGAAAAAATCTACTCTTCCATAATTATAGCAGGTTTCATCTTTAATAATTCCGGATATTCAATTGCCATTTGTGTAAACTTATCCATCTGGTAAACCTCGTTAATTTCCACTTGGCGGATCACGTCCTTAAATTGATTTTTCATTTCCCGAATAAGATCCCGCAATTTTTCCCGACTTTCAATTTCAATGTCCAATAAAAGCTCCCAATTGCCCATGCCCTTTACATAATTAATAATATTGGGATGTAAACAGCAAAATTTGTACAAATCATCAGTGCGCACTTGATCGAACTGAACAATTTTAAAGCAGCAGCGGTAAAAAAGAGTGCCCAGTTTTTGATGGTCAAGTGTAAAAGTAATTTTTGAGATCACTCCTGATTTTTCCAAACGATTAAAGCGCTTATGCACAAGCCCGACCGACACGCCGAGAAGTTTGGCCATTTTAGTAAATTCCATGCGGCCATCCTGCAAAAGCAAGGAAATAATTTTACGATCCGTTTCCGATAATTTTATTCTCTCCGTCGTCCCGCCGGACACCGCAAATTTTTGAAATTCATTTTCTTTGCCAACTAGGTATGTTCGTGGAAATTTAATAAATCCCAAGCCAACAAAAATGTCAGACATCGTAATATGTTGGCCGTATTTATTGAAAACATTTTGCAAAACTTGCGTGTGGTGAAAAACATCTTTGGCAATAATGCCGATCAAAACATCGGCATAGCCGTCAGTGCGCTGAATGATTGGAATATATTTGTTAGCCGTAAAGTCGGCATACATCTCTTTTTCTTTTTCCTTGGTGAGTCCCGCAAATTTCAACCAATAACCCCAAAAAAAAGAATAATCGCACTTGTCATAGTCTGTAAAAGCCCAAAAATGTTTAATGATGCCTTTATCCAGCAGCTGTTCAAAGTGGTATTTCACCACTTGCGGCGTCGAGCCAATAATACGGGCAATTTCCGAAAAACTGGCTCGCCCATCCTTGTCCAGCTCAAATAGTATTTTTTTGTCGAGTTCTGTGAGGTTCATTTTTAAATATTTCACCTTTTTACCTATTTTAGCACATTATTTAGAAAAAATCAAACTTTATCTTGAAATTATCTCCATTTCTTGCTATAATACGCTGTTAAGATAAAAACAGGAAAAACAATCTTAACACCAGCACCTTAAAAATCACCTCTGTACAGCAACCCCATATAGACACCCAACGCGGACTACAAAATATGGGAAAAGGAGATCAAAATGAAAAGGATAAAAAAGCTACAAGTACATACATTTCTTTATTATCTCGGAAGGGGTCGCGAAACCATGTTGGTAATTACTGAAACAAGAGAAGAAGCTGAACGTATATTTTACACATGGTCACCAACTGGGCACTCCGAGAGTAATGTTTATTGCGGATTCAAGTATGCTCTAATCGACGTAACTCACTTGTCTAATGAAATGAAGGGGTATTTAGATGGCTAGGTTGGAAGAATGGAGAATAAAAGAAATTGGTCTTCTGATAGTCGAGGCTGCAGAAATACAACTAACAAAAGAAGAGCGGCATAAACTTTTTTTCGAGATTAGTTTAACAATAAGTTTATTTGGATTGTACGAAACTTGCAAAGAAGTGCTGAAAGAAAAAATTGAAAAATTCAAGGAAAGAAGGTGATGCAAAAGGCAGAATGTAACCGCGTTCTGCCTTTTTTATTTTCCCTACTTTGCCTGTCTCAAAATTATGCAATTGCATTTTTTTTGAGACAATATTAGCAGTCTTGTTATTTTCAATTTTGACTAAAACACTCAATTTATATAAGATAAATTCATGGAAAACAATTTGGAAAAATTGGTTTGGGAATGGATGGCAGCCGATCCGAAAAAAGCGCAGGCGGAAAGCGCGTATTACTGCCCGACGCGAGACATTTTTGAAGCGCGCAATGACAAAACTCCCGAAGAATTGATAAGTAAAGGGATGAATGAAAACTTGGCCTACCTTATTTATTCGATACTTGGAGAACTTGGAAATAATTCCTATGATCATAATTTGGCAAATTGGCCAAATGTAATCGGAATATTTTTCACAGTGGAGTATGATGGCAAGAATGGAAAGGCCATAATTGCTGATCGCGGACTTGGAGTATTAAATACTCTGCGCAAGGCCGCCCCAGACTTGCAAAACGATGAAGAAGCATTAGAAATGGCCTTTACTAAAAAAATTTCCAGTCGCGTACTTGAAAACAGGGGCAATGGATTGAAATTCGTAAAAAATAATGTAAACGAAAACAATCTCATGTTAGAATTCAGCTCCGGAGGCGCACAAGTGATTATCAATCACGGCATGAAAAAAAGTAGATTAGAAAATAGAATTGAAGGATGTTTGGCAATTTTAAATTTTTGAAAAATAACTATGAAAATTGATATTATAAAATTTGGAGACAAGCTTGTTTCCCGGCCTGCCGGACGAGAGGCTTTTTTGGCGCTGGAATCGTACCAGTTAAAAGATTTGCCGACCGATGAAGTTATTAAAATTGACTTTGCGGGAGTAAAAGCGCTGACGCCTTCCTGGGCTGATGAAGTTATCACAAAAATAGTTGAGCGATACAAAAACGTGAAATTACTCAATACGGAAAATATCACCGTCCAGGCTACCCTTAAAACCTTGCGTGAATATTCGGATTTAAAAATCTAAACCCCTGCATAAAATAAAGAGGCGGATCGCAAACACGCTCCGCCCCTTTCTTTTTCCTAATAACTTAGAAAAATCAGATTTGTACAATTGCACAAATCTGATTAAAATAGTTCTTTATTTGACCCAATATTTGCCTTTGATCTCTTTATCCTCTTCTTCCTTTTTTTCTTCTATTTTTTCTTTGGCCATTTGGCGCAATTTGGACAAATCCATCGCGCATAATTCTTTGGCTCGCGCCAAAAGATATTCGCGCTGATTTTTCGCCGCGTTTTCAATTACTTCTGCCAGAAGCACATCCAAAATCGCGCCCAGAATCGGACCGGGCTTCAGATTCAATGCCTGCATCAAATCAGAACCGTTGATTTTCAGCATTTTGACTGAAACCGCGTCAGTCGACAATTTGTCAATCATATATTCCAGATGGCGCAATTTATACGGCTTGGCCTTGGGCGTGCCGGATCCCAGCCGGTCGGCAATGCGCAGATCAATAAGATCCTGCATGTTTTCCAGGCCGACTTTTTGGATGAGCCGTCTGACCGAACTTTCTCCGACTTCTTCCGGATTATAATAAAACATATGCTGGTCTACCAATAATTTCACTTTCCAGATTATCTCATTAGAAAATCTCAGCCGCGTCAGAATCTTTTCCGTTACCCGCGCGCCAAGATGGTCATGATTGTAAAAAGTGGAAAATTCTCCTTCGCCGCGCTTAGTCTGCGGCTTGGCAATGTCATGCAAAAGCGCGGCTAAACGCACCTCCAGTTTTTTCGAAGGACAATTTTTCAATGACAAAATACTGTGTTGATAGATTGTATAAATATGATGGCGGTTTTGTCCGACGCCCACGCCCTTTTCCAGTTCCGGAATGACATATTCCAAGAGTCCGGTTTGATGAAGCGTGTCAATGCCATCAGCCGGATTGTCGGACAAAATAATCCTGGCAAGCTCGTCTTTGATTCTTTCCTGCGCGATATGCCGCATATGGCCGGAATATTTTTTGATGGCCTGAAAAGTATTTTTTTCTATCTTAAATCCTAATTCTGAATGAAAGCGGATGGCGCGCATCATGCGCAAAGCATCTTCATCGAAGCGTTCATGCGGATCGCCGACAGCGCGGATGATTTTTTTTGCGATATCCGCCTGTCCTTGGTATGGATCGATTAGAACAAAGTCGCCTCGCGGCATCTTCTCTTTCCTTTCCTTATTAAGGAGAGGATGAAGGCGATGTTTCACTTTTAATCCAATGGCGTTCATCGTAAAATCTCTCCGTGACAAATCCTCTTCCGGTGTTTTGGCAAACTTCACCTCATCCGGCCGCCTTTTGTCGGAATATTTGGATTCAATGCGAAAAGTCGTAATTTCTATAACATCATATTCTCTTTCTGGTCCGTTTGGCATAAATTTTGGAACCTTTAAGCCAACCGTACCAAAATCATTTTCATAAAAAGTAGCCGGCTTGTCCGCTGTAGCCCCGGCGAAGGCGGAAAAAATTTTTTGCACCTCTTCCGGCTTGGCATCGGTAGTAATGTCCCAATCTCTGGGGATTTTATCCATAATTAAATCGCGCACGCACCCGCCCACGATATATGCTTCAAGTCCAGCTTCTTCAATTCTTTGCAAGACTTCGATTACTTGTTCTGGAATTTTAGTAATCATATTAGTGTTTACGCTGAGCAAATTCGCGATAGCGAACGAGTCGAAATGTGTCCCCGGCAGGAATTTCACCCCGCACCAAATTTAAGCTTATATATTTTTGTGCCCCTAGCACGAATCGAACGTACATCTATCCCTTAGGACGGGACTGTTCTATCCATTGAACTATAGGGGCATATTTTTGGTGCCGGGGCGTGCCTACATTAATGGCTTAGGGCGCCACTGCTCTATCCGTTGAGCTACGAGGACTTTCAAATTTTTTAATCCATTGTCCGCTCAAGGCGGATCAGCCCAAGGCTGAAGCTATGAGGGCAAATTTATTTTATTGATTAAGTAATTTGACCGATTTCATTCACCCAGGGATGAAAATAATTTTTTTTACTATAAGATTTTTGTGGTGGACCTGAGGAGACTCGAACTCCTGACCTCTTCCATGCCATGGAAGCGCTCTACCAACTAAGCTACAGGCCCGCATTATTAGTGGATGATACTGGACTCGAACCAGTGGTTCCTGCAACCTGCCTGCCGGCAGGCAGGCGTGAATGCAACGCTCTAATTTACCCGCTCACCTTTGTGGACACAAGTGGACTTGAACCACTGACCCCTGCAATG
>CAZUWD010000050.1:0-3160 GCA_964624015.1 uncultured Bdellovibrionales bacterium
CCGCTGAATCTTGCGCGCCCGCGCCACCGTCTGCTTGTCCTCATCCGACAATTCTTCCATACCCAGGATCGCGATAATATCTTGAAGATCTTTGTATCTCTGCAAAACTTTCTGCACCCCGCGCGCCACCTGATAATGCTTTTTGCCCACAATCTTCGGATCGAGAATTGTAGAGCTGGAATCCAGCGGATCCACCGCCGGATAAATTCCCAGCTCCGAAAGTCCGCGCGAAAGCACTACGGTCGAGTCCAAATGGCCAAAGGTCGTGGCCGGCGCCGGGTCGGTCAAGTCGTCGGCCGGCACATAAACCGCCTGTACGCTCGTCACCGAACCCTTTTTAGTTGAAGTGATTCTTTCCTGCAGACGTCCCATTTCTTCGGCCAAAGTTGGCTGATAGCCGACAGCTGACGGAATACGACCCAAAAGCGCCGATACTTCCGAACCGGCCTGCGTGAAACGGAAAATATTGTCCACAAAGAACAGCACATCGCGGCCTTCCGCATCGCGGAAATATTCCGCCATTGTGAGCGCCGACAAAGCCACGCGCTGGCGGGCTCCCGGCGGTTCGTTCATCTGGCCGAAAACAAGCGCGGTTTTGTCGAGCACGCCTGATTCTTTCATTTCATGATATAAGTCATTGCCTTCACGCGTCCGTTCGCCCACGCCGGCGAAAATCGAATAACCACCATGCACCGCCGCAATATTGCGGATGAGCTCTTGAATAACCACGGTCTTGCCTACTCCCGCGCCGCCGAACAAACCAACCTTGCCGCCTTTCACAAATGGGCAAATCAAATCAATAACCTTAATGCCGGTTTCCAAAATTTCGGCTTGTGTCGATTGCTCGGAAAATTCCGGTGCTTCGCGATGAATCGGTAGTTTGCTAATAGTCGCCAATTTTTCATCCGAATATTCGCGAATATTTTTTTCAGATTCGCTATTATTATTAGTAATATCTCCGAGACCATCTATTGGATGGCCAAGGAGATTAAACATGCGGCCCAGCGTGCCAGTGCCAACCGGCACCGAAATCGGCGCGCCGGTGTCAGTCACTTCCATCCCGCGACGAAGCCCGTCCGTCGAGCCCATGGCGACAGTCCGCGCCTTGTTCCCGCCCAAATGCTGCGCGGTTTCCAGCACTAATTTAGTTTCGCCGTTTTGCACTTCTAGCGCGTCATAAATCTTCGGCAGATTTTGCGAAAATTCCACGTCCACAACCGGACCGATAACCTGATTGATTTTTCCTACGTTTTTCATATTGTTTAAATTTTCATTAAGTTTTAATCGCTAAATATTGGCTTATATTAGTCAATATTCAATGATTACAACTCAACTATTGACTTTTCGGCTGTTTTGGAGTATAATTAAAGGTTCACATCGTTGGACAAAATTTCTTTGAAAAGGAGACTTAACATGGGACAATTATTTGCAGTATTATTTACCTCCGCCGGCTTAACTTTAATTGGAATAACATTCCGATTAAAAGTTGCAGAACCTACCGAGATCGTCTTACTTACTGCCGGATCATTACTTTTTGCCGTTGGACTTTTTGGCACAATCGTCGAGGGCATAAAACAAGCCAATCGTGAAATAAGCAAAAGTATAAACCCATAACTGTCCATATCCACTTTGCCAGCGTCATTAACTTGATAGCTGGTTTTTTTATTTCCACTACCAAATAAATTTCAAAAAACTGACAAATAAATAATTCTTCCATACTCATCCTCTCCCTTTGGGAGAGGAGTTAGAGGTGAGAGAAACTAACTATCTTATTTCTCAACCTCGTCCTCAATTTTTAAAATAACTCCTTCCAAATTTCTATTAACCTCATTATTCCAAAATCTCAATATTCTAAATCCTTCATTTTTCAAAAATTCACTTCTTTCTTTGTCATGTGTTTTTCCCTCATCTGTTTTATGCTGCCAACCGTCTAATTCAATAACAATTTTCTTCTCAAAGCAAGCGAAATCTGTTATGTATTTTCCAATCGGATATTGTCTTCTGAATTTCAATCCTTTCACACCTCTATTTCTCAATTTTGACCAAAGAATTATTTCTTGCGGTGTTTGATTCTTTCTTAGTTCTCTTATTTGATTTAATTTTTCTTTGGATAATTTTTGTTTTTGATTCATATTGTCCTTCGTCATCCCTCCTCTCCCTTTGGGAGAGGAGTTGGAGATGAGGGAAAGATAATTTCCTTAATTTACCCTCATCTGCCCTTCGGGCATCTTCTCCCAAAGGGAGAAGGAGTATATTGAAAAAATTAATTTTCGAGAGCCGATCTGCCCGCTGAAATTTCCGCAATCTCTTGCGTGATTTTCATTTGTCTAATCTGATTGTAAACAAATGTCAAATCATCCGCCATTTCGCTCGCCGCTTCGGTCGCATTCTTCATCGCCAGCATCCGCGCCGATTCTTTGGACGCGTTGGATTCCAAGATAGCGTGGTAAATCTGCATTTCAATCAGCCGCGGAATGATGTGCTCTAAAACGACTTCCGGACTCGGCTCGACTTTATATTCCACCTTCGGCTCATCCAGGCCATACTCTTTCGCCAGAATGTCCATCTCGGCGATCTGCTTTTCCAGATCGATCTTGCTCAGCGGCAACAGCTGCCTCACTCGCGTTTCCTGCTTGATGGCAGAAACATAATCGGTATAAAAAACCACCACTTTGTCATATTTCCTCTTGAGATAATCCTCCACGATAATACGGGAAACCGCCCGTACACCCTCCGGCCCGGGAAGATAAGTCAATTCATTGAACGAGGCCACGATGTTTTTGTCCAGCCGGCGTATCACATTCTCCCCTTTTTTTCCGATAGTGATGAAATCGACTTTCAGATCCTTTTTGCCAGTTCTGGAAATTATTTTTTCCTTTCCCCTTCTGTTAATCATTAACTTTTCCGGGCTCTCCAGTTCTTCTTTGATTTTTTTGGCCATCTGCGAATTGAAAGAACCACAAAGCCCCCGATTGGATGTCACCGCAACCGCCAGAATGCTCTTGACTTCTCGCACTTCCAAAAGCCCTTTCTGATATTTTTCAAACGATCGCGCCAGATTCGTCAAAACGCTCCAGGCGCTGTGCGCATAAGGCCGGATCGCCAAAACGCTCTGAATGGCCCGCCTCATTTTGGCGGCCGAAACCATCTCCATCGCGCG
>CAZUWD010000050.1:3260-5213 GCA_964624015.1 uncultured Bdellovibrionales bacterium
TGATTTTCCATCGGCATCGGCTCATATTGATCCTGTTTCAAAATTTCCACGGTCCTGCGGCCGCGCTCAATTTGTTTGCGCGTCGCTTCGTCCAAATCCGAACCGAATTGCGCGAAAGCTTCCAATTCACGAAACTGCGCCAGATCAAGACGGATTTTGCCCGCCACTTTTTTCATAGCTTTCGTTTGTGCCGCCGAACCTACGCGCGAAACCGAAAGGCCGGCGTTGATGGCCGGACGGATGCCCTTGTAGAATAAATCCGATTCCAAATAAATTTGTCCATCGGTGATGGAAATTACATTAGTTGGAATATAGGCCGACACATCGCCGGCTTGCGTTTCAATGATAGGGAGCGCAGTCAAAGATCCGCCGCCGAAATTTTCATTGAGCTTGGCGCTTCTTTCCAGCAAGCGGGAATGCAAATAGAAAACATCGCCCGGATAGGCTTCGCGCCCCGGCGGACGCTTCAAAATCAAAGAAATTTGCCGGTACGCCCAGGCATGTTTCGAGAGATCATCATAAATCACCAACACGTCTTCGCCCTTGTCCATGAAATATTCGCCGAGCGCGCAGCCGGAATAGGGAGCAATGAAAGAAAAGGCTGCCGGGTCTGACGCGCCAGCCACCACCACGGTTGTGTATTCCATCGCGCCGCGTTTTTCGAGTTCCGCCACGATTCTGGCAACTTTCGATTCCTTCTGGCTAATGGCTACATATATGCACTTCATATTTTGCCCCGTCTGATTGATGATGGTGTCAATCGCAATTGCTGTCTTGCCAGTTTGACGATCACCAATAATGAGCTCACGCTGACCGCGCCCCACCGGAATCATGGAATCAATAGCCTTGATGCCGGTCTGCACCGGCTGGCTCACTGATTTTCTGGTAATCACGCCTGGCGCAATTTTTTCAATCGGATAAAATTTTTCTGATTTGATATCGCCCTTGCCATCAATCGCTTGTCCCAACGAATTCACAACGCGACCAATTACTTGCTCGCCGACTGGAATCGAAAGGATCTTGCCAGTTGATTTCACCTGGTCGCCTTCTTTGATGCCGATGTAGTCGCCTAGAATCATGGCTCCGATTTGACCTTCTTCCAAGTTTAGGGCAACGCCGTAAACTTGCCCTTCCGTAGCTTTAGCGGAGGAGGGCGAAAACTCAAGCATTTCACTGGCCATGACATCAGAAAGGCCGGATATTTTGGCCACACCGTCGCCGACTTCAATAACCGTGCCGACTTTTTCCGTCTGCACTTGGGTTTCGAAATTTTCGATCTGCTTCTTGAGTTGGTCGATGATGTAATCTTTGCTTGCCCCGTTAAATTTTTCCATATTATTTTGATAAATTTTTACACTTGGTAATGTTTATTATGTTATGACCAGCCCGTCGTTTTCACGAATATTTAACTGGGGTTAGGCATAAATTTGTATTAAGTTATTTTTAAATATTGACAATTTTTTAATTAAATGCTATCTTGAAATGTCTTAAATTCAACGAAATTTAGGAGAAAGGAGGTTCTTAAATAATGCAGGAATTTCTAGCAGAAGGCCAAGTTGTTCGTATAGTGCTTTGCAATAAGGTATTGAAAGCACATATCAAAAGAAAATTCGCTAATCACGCTGAGTTTAAAATACTACCAGACGAATTCAATGAAGCAGCTAACTTGCTTGCAGGACAAGTTTACGCCGTACCTTATGCCTCGCTTATACTTAAGCTGGCATAGCTAGGATGATAGAAATAATATGAATACACACTTATAGGCCGAGTTTAATTCTCGGCTTTTTTTATTTTTCCAAAGAACTGACGAGCAGCGTCATCCTGAGCGCAGCCGAAGGATCTAATTTGAAATCTTAGTAGATTCCTCGACTTCGCTCGGAATGACATTTCTTATTCCACACTACCTTATTAGGTATAATGGTAAAATATCTTTTGTGTCCATATGTGCCTGCC
>CAZUWD010000051.1:0-819 GCA_964624015.1 uncultured Bdellovibrionales bacterium
GTAAGGTAACGCCGGCAAGTTTGGACAACTTATCTTGCGAAACACCGAGCTTATCTCGGTATTTTTTTATGTTCTTGGCTACGGTTGATAAATCTTTTGACATTGTAGTAAAACTTTACTATACTTTAATTGCATTACTTTTTTCCACCTGTTAATATTAGTATATGAAATATCTGCCATTTAGTCAAACAAAATCAGGGAGCGATGATTTGTTGTGCGCGCACGGGTGGGCGGGGCAAGCACAACATCTTTTATCTTGGCGGCGCATTTCGCAAAGCGAAATACGAAATTCGGCGGCGGCGGAAAAATCGGAATCGGAAAGCGAGGGCGGGCAAAAATTCCTTTTCCCAGATCCTTTCCCTTTTTGCCCGCCCGAGCGCAAAATCAAAAATTCTTTTCAAAAAAAGTTCGAGCTTCAGAATAAAAACAGCTCATTTCGGAAAATCGCATTTTTGAAAGCGCGATTTTCCATTCGTTTAGGGTTTGAAAACTCACGATTTTGTTTTGGAGAGTCCAGTTCGTTTGAGCGAAGCTCAAAGTTCCGCCTAGCGGAACAGCCGATTTTTTGCTTTTTCGCCAAAGGCGAAAACTCCAAATTTTCGGAATAAAAGAAGGCGCCAATTTTTTGCCCAAAAGCGATTTCAATAATCAAAATAAATAATATGAATCAAGCCAAAAAGTATTTTCTCTATGCCAGAAAATCAACGGATGAAGCGGAAAGACAAGTTTTGTCGATTGAAGCGCAACTGACCGAAGTGCGGGAATTTGCGCAAAAAGAAAACATTTCAATTGTCCGCGAATTTGTGGAAACAAAATCAG
>CAZUWD010000051.1:860-5037 GCA_964624015.1 uncultured Bdellovibrionales bacterium
AATGATTTTTGGCATTGAGAAAGGCGAAGCCATGGGAATTTTAGCGTGGCATCCCGACCGACTAGCTCGCAATGCAGTGGATGCTGGCAA
Organism: uncultured Bdellovibrionales bacterium; assembly: GCA_964624015.1. Taxonomy (GTDB): domain Bacteria; phylum Patescibacteriota; class Minisyncoccia; order Moranbacterales; family UBA2206; genus CAZUWD01. The sequence continues at coordinate 951 of CAZUWD010000051.1, forward strand.
AATCATTCATCTGCTAGATACTGGTAAACTGGAAACGCTCAAATTCCCGACTTTTTGGTTTGAGAAAACTCCGCAAGGACTTTTCATGCTTTCTATCGCTTTTGGGCAATCCAAATATTATATCGATAATCTAAGTGAAAACATAAAACGAGGATTGCGCCAGAAGCTCAGAAATGGGGTCTATCCTGGATTTGCTCCCATTGGCTACACAAATAAATTGAGAAATCACACTATCCTAAAAGACCCAGAAAATTGGCAACTTGTCGCCAAGCTTTTTGAAGAATACGCGACTGGGAAATATACTTTGGAGCAAATTCAGAAATTGGCGCTTTCTTTGGGCTTGATGAGCCGACGATCAAAAAAGACTTTTTCACTTTCCAGAATCCAAAGAATGCTCAAAAATCCTTTTTACTACGGACTCTTTGAATTTAAAAATGAAATTTATGAAGGCAATCACGAGCCAATAATTTCCAAGCAACTTTTTGAAAAAGTGCAACGAGTTCTTTTGGATCGTGGTAAGCCACGCAAAGAAAAATCAAACCGTGGTTTTGGATTTTTAGCAATTTTCAAATGTGGAGAATGTGGACGCGCTATCACTGCCGAACAGCACACAAAGAAAAGTGGTTTGGTTTTCCGCCATTACCGTTGCACCAAGAAGGATGTTGATTGTAAACAAAAATATGTGAGTGAAAAAGACTTGCATTTGCAAATCGATCAGATTTTTCAAAAAGTTGCTTTGCCTCCCGAGTGGCTGGAACTGATTTTGAAAAAACTAAATGAAGAAGAAAAAGAGATTTCCCAAAACTCACGCTCTTTCGCCCAAAATGTGGAAAAAGAAATCGCAGAAATTGAAAACAAGGTTTCACGCCTTATCGATATGCAACTGGAAAATACCATCACACTAGACGAATACAAAGAGAAAAAAGAGAAATTACTGAACCAGAAAGCTGACTTGAAACAGAAATTATCTGATTTTGGGCGAAAAGGAAATTATTGGCTCGAACCGATGAGAAATTTCATTTTGTCGGCTCATCAAGCCAATCTTTTGATTCATTCCGAGAATTTGGAAGAGAAGCGAAGCTTCTTGCAAAAAATCGGCTCGAACTGGACTCTCCAAAACAAAATCGTGAGTTTTCAAGCCCTAAACGAATGGAAAATCGCGCTTTCAAAAATGCGATTTTCCGAAATGAGCGGGTAACGGGAATCGAACCCGTATCTCGTCCTTGGCAAGGACGTATAAAAGCCATTATACTATACCCGCTTAACTCAATTTTATTTTATCTGTTTGTGCCGAGTCCCAGGATTGAACTGGGGACACAAGGATTTTCAGTCCTCTGCTCTACCACTGAGCTAACTCGGCAAAATTTTAATGCGAGATCCTCTGCTTTACCACTGCTTGCCCCGCAGTTTCGCCACGAATACTGCCGGGGAGCTACTTCGGCATTTATTTTTAAAACACTGTGGATCCTGTAGGATTTGAACCTACGACATCTTCGATGTAAGCGAAGCGCTCTACCAACTGAGCTAAGGATCCCCTCTAAATGATTTGCGGGGAGAGGATTTTCATGTCGCTTTGCTCCTTGAAATTTTGCGGCTTCAGTCTTACGCAATGGGAAAACTCCAGTTTTCCCAGTTCAAACATTAGATATGCGGATGAGAGGGCTTGTCAGCCCGAGGCTGATCCGCCTTGGGCGGAAACCTCCTGTGGGGATAGAGGGACTCGAACCCTCACGCCTTAGAAGGCCACGCCCCTCAAGCGTGTGTGTATGCCAATTCCACCATATCCCCGTAATTATTTTTTCTCGACTGCGACTTCTTCGTTTTTAATATCCTCGACTGCGGGCGCCGGTTTTTCCTCTTCCGAAATGAATTCCGCCACCTCTTTGTATTTCATCCGGCTTTTTTTGGCGGCAAGTCCGCGCAAGTAATAAAGCTTGGCGCGCCTGATCTTGGCCCTTTTTGCCAGTTCAATTTTTTCAACTGCCGGGGAAAAAACCGGCAAAATCAATTCCACTCCGACTCCTTCGGAAATCTTGCGCACGGTAATCATGGGCGAAGAGCTCTGCTTGCCTTTAATGGCGATAATCAGGCCTTCAAAGATTTGGATTCTTTCTTTATCTCCCTCTTTGATTTTGCGATAAATCTTAACTACATCGCCTACTGAAAAATCAGGCATCTTTCGGATGCGCTGTGATTTGTTGAATTCAATAACTTTGTTGTTCATAAATTTTGCTATATACCCGAAGCCCGTAGAAATTAAAAAACCCCTGCCTGCCGGCAGGCAGGCGCCTGCGGAGTATTCATTAGCTTAAAAATTTAGCTTTTTTATCTTATCTTTTTTTATTGCCATAGTCAAGCGAGCGCAGAAAAGTCTGGAAATCTTCCGGTAATCCGGCTCTGAAAGCATATTTTTCTCCAAAAAGAACGAATTTCAGTTCTTGCGCGTGTAATAGATGCCTTTTAAGTAATGATTTTTCGGTATTGCCGCGCGACAGGCTGAGGGCAGGCATTTTTTTGCGCAAATCTTTCGGACAATACAGCTTGTCGCCAACTACCGGCATGCGGATAGACGCGAAATGAATGCGGATCTGATGCGTCCGCCCGGTTATCGGAAGCACTTCCATAAGCGTGCAGCTTCCGATTTCTTTAAGGACTCTATATCGGGTAACTGCCGGACGGATTTTGGTACGGGTTTTGGCGCCGGCAATAATTTGTTTGCGGTAATTGCCGGATCTGGCCAGCGCTTTTTTAATTTCACCCCGGGTTTCTTTGAGGTGGCCGTAAATCAAAGCCAGATATTTTTTGGCAATTTTTCTTTCTTGAAAAAGCTTCTTTAGTTCCCGTAGCGCTTCGTTATTTCTGGCTACCACCATAATTCCTGAAGTATCTTTGTCTAGGCGGTGAACAATGCCCGGGCGAAGCTCGGATCCCGGCGAATCATCATGAACATCAATAATTTCCGGAAACTTGTGAATTAAGCCATTAACCAAAGTTCTTTTCTTTTCATTGGAATCGGGGTGGACTTGCAAGCCGGCCGGCTTATTGATAATCAAAAAATCCGGATTTTGAAAAACGATATCCGGCTTTATGCCGGAGTTGGCAGCCAGCGACTCTTTTTTAAATTCCACATTTAAAATAATTTCATCACCCGCTTTCAGGAAATAACCGGGCTTAATCTTTCTCGCGTTTACCAGAATATGTCCGGATTTGATATTTTTTATGATTTCTCCGCGGGAACATGAAAAAAATTCCCGGGCGAGGAATTTGTCAATGCGTTGGCCCGAATCTTCATTTTTTACGATTATTTTTTTCATATTTACATCGAGTTAATCGAGGTGTGCCGTGAGAGAGACTCGAACTCTCAATCCCTTGCGGGAACCAGTTCCTAAGACTGGCGCGTATACCAATTCCGCCATCACGGCAAATTTTTATTGCAAAACGCCTTTTAATCTCTCAATTTCAGTCTTCAAAGCGCCGTCGTTTTCATATTCTCCGTGATGACGCGTTGCTTGGCCATAGGTTTCTTTTTTCTGATCCAGATGAATATTAATAATTAAATTTAAATCTGCAACGTGCGCGTACATATGAAAACGCGGAAAGCCGGCGCGCGCCAGAGGCCGCACAAAGCTCATTTCGCCATTTTCCTGGCGTTGAAAAGAATACCCGGCTCGCCGTAACAAATTCACCGGATTCTCTTTAATGTTTTTAATTTCTATTTTCATGTCGGAGCACTGGGAATCCCTGCCTGCCGGCAGGGAACCCGGTCTTCATGCACTTTTACTTACAAAGTTTTTGGTCGGGATACCCAGAATCGAACTGGGACTTCACGAACCCGAATCGCGCGTACTACCACTATACTATATCCCGAAATATTTAATGGGGCAGGGGGCGCGCCTGCCTGCAGGCAGGCAATACCGCTATATTCACCCCGTAGCAATCCGTCGCGGATTTACTGCGGGCTACGCTCCGCTATTCAAACTATTTCATCTTTCACTCTTTTTAATATCTCAACTACTTTATCATTTCTGCGCAATTTATCAATAGCTGCGACAACCCCGTCTGCTTGGTCGGCCCAAGACGGCTGTTT
>CAZUWD010000052.1:0-4956 GCA_964624015.1 uncultured Bdellovibrionales bacterium
TTAAAAAGGCTGGAATTATAAATCCCGTCCAATTCCCGAAATTTACCTATCAGAGAATCAAAAAGCTGCTTGTTATTGCCGCGGTCTTTTTCCCATTCATGCAGTAAATTTTTGAGTATATTCGGCTCCAATTGCCTGTCTTCCAAAACCCGGATAAAAATAAGTCGGTCAATAATCCTCTGTACGCCTTCGTCTAGATGGTGTTGATCAAATTCATTATGCCAATTTGCGTCCCATCCTCCAAAACTTTTAGATAAAATATCCCTTATTTTCTTCAAATCTTCAAAAAGCTTTTCATTAACAGTTAGTTTTTTGGCTTTTTTAAAGATGCTTTCGGCATATATGTCCAGTTCATTTTGCTCAAAACTTTTTTTAGAAAGGAGTTTTAATTTTTCAAAATTTGTTAAATATTCATCATAACGAATTTCAAAAACTAATTTATCTCTTAGATTCCTTGATTCTGTTTGTGCGTTGAAAACTTTGATGCCTTCAAAGTCAGTCAATATTGCCCAGGTTACACCTTTATTCCATGAATAGTTAATGGCTTGTCGGGCATAACTTTCCACATCCAGATCGGCTTTCATTGATTTGGCTTCCAGAAAAAACTTAGGAATGCCATTAATGCGGAAAGCCCGGTCAACTCGTCCGTTAGTATTTTTATCCTCCGGAGTAACTTCATCCAAATTATGCACATCCCAGCCCAGGCACATAAAAAGCGGTTCGATAAATCCGCTCAGAGTTTGAGCTTCATTATAATCTTTAATTTTATTCTGTTTTTTTAGTTCGTTATATTTTTCAACGAGCTTAGCAATTCCTTGCTTTACTTCCTTCATATATTTATTCGGATCACTAATTATTACTCTCTTCTGTGAAACTTTGATTCCCTATTTCCGCCTAGGCATGTCAGTCTACAAATGTCTTTATTCCTTGAATTCCCTGTCCGGCGCAAATTTATCCGGCAATGAATCGCCTAATATCTTTAGTTTACGGCAAAAATCGCCTCATGACAAACATGTTTCGGGCTTGTTTTTTCACCAACTATAAATTATACTGGAGTTATCTTTGTATTGACTGTATGCTAACTATCGAAGATATTATCAAAAATCTTCGGATTCCGTGGACGGAAAAAAGAGAGGCTCTCATCAGGAGCGCTTTTGAATTTGCCGAAGCGGCGCACCGCGGACAAAAGCGAAAATCGGGTGAAGAATATATCCAGCACTCGCTTCACACGGCGCTCAATATTGCCCATATCGGCATGGGATCGCAAACTATAGCCGCCGGGCTTCTGCATGACATTCCCGAAGATACCGAAATAACCCTGAAACAAATTGAGGAAAAATTCGACAAAAAAATAGCTTTTTTGGTGGACGGAGTGACAAAGCTTGGAAAAATAAAACTGCGCGGAGACAAAGAAGAGATATATCTGGAAAACCTGCGCAAAATGTTTCTAGCCATGGCAACTGACATACGCGTTGTCATCATCAAGCTGGCCGACCGTCTGCACAACATGGAAACGCTCTCCGCTCTTCCGGAAGACAAGCAGAAGCGCATCGCCAGGGAAACTATAGAGGTCTATGCCCCGATCGCCAACCGCTTGGGCATTGGCGAAATCAAAGGCCGCCTTGAAGATTTGTCTTTCAAGTATTTGGATCCGGAAAATTACGAATATGTCAAAAAATTGGAGGAGGAAGAATACGCGCTGCGCAAAAAAAACATTGAAATGGCGGTTTCCGAACTGAGAAAAGAACTACTAAAAGAAGACATTAAAGTGATAGAAATATACGGCCGGGCCAAACATCTTTACCGCCTTTTCCAAAAACTAAAGAAGCATGATATGAATATCGGTAAAATTTACGACTTGGCCGGCATCCGCATAATCGTTCCAGAGGTGGCCGACTGTTATGAAGCGCTTGGCATCGTCCATAAAAAATACCATCCGCTGGTAGGCCGCATCAAGGATTATGTTTCCCTTCCCAAGCCTAACGGATATCAATCCATCCACACCACCATTTTCGGCCCGGAAGGCAAAATTCTGGAAATACAGATCCGCACCCAAAAAATGCACAACGAAGCCGAATTTGGGATTGCGGCCCACTGGCTGTACAGCGAAAAACCGGATATCTGGAAAAGATTTTTGGGATTCAGGCAGGATAAAAAGGTTCCAGAGGAAGAACTGGCCTGGGTTCGCCAGCTTCAGGAATGGCAAAACGGATTAAACAAGGAAAACACGGAGGAATTTCTGGAGGGGCTTGAAATTGATTTTTTTAGAAATCATATTTTTGCTTTTACTCCCCGGGGTGATGTCATTGACCTGCCTGAAGAAGCCACGCCGATTGATTTCGCCTACAAAGTTCACAGCGAAATAGGCAACCGCGCGACCGGCGCCAAAGCCGACGGCAAAATAGTTCCCCTGGATTATCAGATAAAAAACGGGCAAGTAATTGAAATTTTAACTTCAAAAGAAAGAAAAATGCCCAGCCGCGACTGGCTGAAATTCGTGCGCACAACCATAGCTAAAACTCACATCAGGCGCGTATTGAAAAAGGAAGGTATTTTATAGATGTATTTTGCCTAAAATATTGTCCAGCTCTTCCCTGGAATAATATTCAATAATAATTTTGCCGCCGTCGCCCGCTTTGGAAAGCTTAACCCGGGTCCCGAGAGATCCGGCCAGCATTTCTTCGATTCTTTTTATTTCCGGATCGACGCTAACCGTCCGTTTGTGCGTCCGGACTGAAATTTCCCTAGTCTTATTTTCCGCCTGGCGAACCGTTAGGTTGCTTTTTAATATCAATTCAAAAAGCGCTCTTTGTTTTTCCGGATTTTCAATTGCCAAAATGGCTTTGCAGTGCCCCTCGGTGATTTTGTTTTCAATCAGGGCTTTCTGAATTTCTACCGGGAGTTTCAAAAGTCTTTCTTTGTTGGCAACAGCACTCCGGCTCTTGCCCGCCTTTTGCGCAATTTCCTCCTGGCTCAACTCAAACTCTTCCGCTAATTTAACATAAGCCCTGGCCTCTTCGATCGGATTAAGATCGTGGCGCTGGATGTTTTCGATAACAGCCAATTCCAGCTTTTGCTGTTCCGTCGCGTCGCGCACAATTGCCGGCACAGTTTTCAGTCCGGCTATTTTGGCAGCCTGAAATCTTCTTTCGCCGGCAATAATCTCATAACTGTTGCCGCTTTTAGTCAGTATGAGCGGCTGAATAATGCCGTGTTCTTTTATGGAAGCCGCCAGCTCTTTCATCTTTTCTTCGTCAAACTTCATGCGCGGCTGATGCGGATTAGGAACGATAAAAACCGTTTCAATTTCCCGCACGCCGCCGGCCGCTTCTGTTTTTGCCTGATTGGCAGACGAGCCGGATCCGAAATAATTGAAATCTTCTTCGGGTTTGGTGATTTTTTTATTGGGAATCAGCGAAGAAAGTCCGCGCCCAAGGCCGTAATTGTTAGGCATAATAATATAAACTCGAAATTCGAATATCGGAACTCGAAACAATATTGCAATTCAAATTTTCAAACATTTAAACTTTCTTGGATTTTGATATTTGACTTTGTTTCGGATTTCGGATTTCGTGTTTCGGATTTTTTTATTAAATTGAAAATTTATTTTTATTTTCCGTCTTGTCCGATTCAATGATTTCCTTCGCCAGGTTTTTATACGCCCTTGCGCCTTTGGAAAAAGCGTCAAAATTCAGAATTGATTTGCCGAAACTCGGAGCTTCTGCGAGACGCACCGACCGGGGTATGACCGAATCAAAAACCCGGCCGGGAAAATGATCGCGCATTTCCTTGATGACTTGGCGGCTCAAACGGTTTCTTTTGTCATACATCGTCAGCACCGCGCCCATGACTTTGAGTTCCGGCTGTAAATTTTCCCTGACCAGATTGATGGTATTCAAAAGCTGGCTCAAGCCCTCCAAGGCAAAATATTCCGTCTGCACCGGAATAATCACTTCATCGCTGGCCACCAAGCCATTGATGGTCAGGAGGCCCAAGCTCGGCGGCGAATCAATTATTATATAATCGTAATTGGTGCGGATTTCCCGCAAAACGTTGTATAGCCGGAATTCGCGATTATCCAGATGCACCAGTTCGATTCCGGCGCCTGCCAGATCCTGGGAAGACGGAATAATGTCGTGACCCAATGTTTCAGTTCTCAAAATTATTCGGGAAGGATGTTCGTTTAAAATCAGCGAGTGATAAAGACTTTTCCCGATTTCCTGAATATTCAGTCCCAGCCCCGAAGAAGCATTGCCTTGAGGATCCAGATCCACCAGCAAAACAAACTTTCCGGCCTCTGCCAGATATGTCGCCAAATTAATAGCCGAAGTGGTTTTGCCGACTCCCCCTTTTTGATTGACTAAGGAGATGATTTTTGCCATAATTACTCCCAGTATAACACAAAAGCCGAAGTGGCGGAATGGCAGACGCAGTGGACTCAAAATCCACCGATAGCAATATCATGCGAGTTCGACTCTCGCCTTCGGCACAATCAAAATCCTTTTCTGAGGCTTTTTTTCTTTCCAGAAAAACACAACAATTTTTATGCCGAGGCATAAAAATTGTCGAAATATTTTTTGGTCAATTTTTGCGCGTTCCCATGCCCCAACATTCCCAAATATGAAGCTACAACTTCCGTATCCTGATTTTTTCTCATCCTTTTCATCATTCTTCTTTTTGTGTTTGTTCGTAACACTCTGTGATCCGGAAAATTTATCCAGCCCAGAAAATCAAACCCCGAATATAGTGTTTTGATGAAAACTTTATCAGGATGCAATCCGAGCTCTAGTTGCGTTTTCAGAAACTCTACTATTTTTAAAACAATGTTTTCCAAATAAATTTTATCCTCTGAAAATATCACGAAGTCATCGGCATATCTTATGTAGTATTTAACTTTCAATTTGTGTTTAATAAACTGGTCAAATTTGTTCATATAGATATTTACGAATAACTGCG
>CAZUWD010000053.1:0-4758 GCA_964624015.1 uncultured Bdellovibrionales bacterium
TCCGGCAAGGCCTTGAATTTTCCGGGGTTTTTCTACACAAAAAACGGCGAGTTGACGACTCAGTTCCCGCTCGGCTATATCGCCTGGCTGGCGGTTTTCTATTCCTTTTTCGGGCTGGACGGGCTGGTTGTTGCCAACGCCGTTTCATTTTTTGTTTTCGCGGTTTCTTTTTTCCTGCTGGCCCGGCAGTTTCTGAATTTTTCATCCGCCTTCGTTTCGCTCCTGCTTGTTTTTTCCTGTTTTGTTTTTTCCTGGTTTTTTAAATTTACCTTGAGCGAAAATCTGGCGCTGGCCTTTGTCTGGTTCGGGCTGTACCAGCTTGTGCTGTTTTTGAAATCGGAAAAACAGCGGCCGCTGGCGCTGGCCATGATTTCTTTCGCGCTCTTGCTTTTTGCCAGGATTGAGGCTCTGGCTTTTCTCCTGATGATTGCTGTTGTCTTATACCGGAAAAGCGGGCGCTGGAAACAATTTTTTTCTTTTTTCAGCCGCCGGACGGTTTATGCTTTGTCCGTGATCGCGGTTCTTTTCCTGTTGAGCATCCGCCTCACACTGCCTTTTTATATTTCCCTGGGCAAGGCAATTTTGAAGCCCTTTGCGCCGGCCGGAAATCTGGCTTTGTCCGCCGATTCCGCTTTGCCGTTTTTTTATGTCTTGAAAGTATTTGCGGCTTATGGCCTGATAAGCTTCCTGCTTATCGGAATCGCCGGCATATTTTATTTCGCAAAGAATAAGCGCTACGAAACGCTTGTGCCGTTTTTTATCGTTCTGCCGGCTTTTTTTTATTTGTTTTTTCCCAATATTTCCACTGACCACCCCTGGATGCTGCGCCGCTTTTTGTTTGCTGTGATTCCGGCGAGCATTTTGTATTCCGTCGTTTTTTTGGATTCATATTTCAGGAAACGAGCTTATTTTTTTGCTTTTTGCGCTTTATTGCTGACGACGAACTTAATTACACTGGCTTTGTTTTTACAGGTCAATCCCGCCGGAAATTTGTTACCACAGACAGAAGAAATAAGCCGGAATTTTAAAAGCAATGATTTGATTTTGATTGACCGCGGCGCAACCGGCGACAACTGGTCAATGATGACCGGCCCGCTGAATTTTCTTTACGGCAAGCAGGCTGTTTATTTTTTCAATCCGAACGATCTTGATAAGCTGGACCGGAAAAAATTCGCGGACGTATATTTCATTATTCCGGATGAAAAGCTGGATTTTTATGAAAAAAGCGGAATTTTACAGCGTCTGCGTCCGGTCAAAGATTACATAATCGAATCGGAGGCTCTTTCAGTCCGGCAGGGAGACAAAAAAGAAATTTTGCGCATGTCCGTCAGTCTGCCCCAAAAGGAAAAAGTCGTTGTCTATGGTAAGATATATTTATTGGAACGCTGATATGATTTTTGATTTGACACCCGAAATAAAACTTGGCGCCGGACTTCTCAAGCTTTACCGGTTTTTGCGCGCCGGACTCTTCCTTTTTTTCCTGGCGTCCGGGATGTATTTTTTAAGCCTGCTTTTTTTTCCGGCCCAGCACTTCTTTTTTTCCATGAACAATCCGAAAGCAAGGAGCAATACCGTGGCCGGAGTCGCCATCGGCGGGCGGCCAGAAACCAGCAAGGGACTGGTGGGCGAAAACCAGAAACTGGATTTTACGGCTCCTTCTTCCGGATTTTTTTCACGCGCCCGGATAAATTTCAAGCTGGATAGGAAATCCTCAGCGGCCCGATCCGGAAAAATAATCCTGCGCAAATCTTTCCGGGCTTTTCTTTATCCGGATGGGGATCCGAAAGAAGTCGCAGATTATTTGGACCGGCGCGCCAGCCAGACAATCGGCGACGGCTCGCTGGTTTCTTATGGTGGCACCATTTATGCCATAAGCGGCAATCAAATTTTGCCGGTTGACAGCCCGGAAACCTTTTTGGCTCTCGGATATGATTGGGAAACGGTGATTCCCGTCGACGGCGGCCTGTATTCGAGTTATGAAAAAGGTCCGGCGCTGGCAATTCATTCAGCGCATCCAGACGGAACCGTTTTTCTTTCCGACAGCCAGGCATACTACCTCGTCAAGGACGGAAGAAAGTATCCACTGGCTGAAAATTTTCAACATTTGCCGGTTGTTCCGGTTCTTGTTTCCGAGAGAAGCCTGGAAACAAAAAGCGAATGCGCGCTGCAAAGGAAAATTTTTCCGTTTCGCGAATATGAATGCCTGGTGCCGCTGGCTCCCTTTCGGGGAATCTATGGTAAGGATTATGCGGCGCAGGCTGAATTCGGCAACGAAATTAAAATTGAAAGCATAAAAGTTGAGCTGAAAAGGGATTGGACGGCTGAAAACGCCCGGATTTCGCTGGATAATATTATCCGGCGCTCAAAAGAAAATTATGTTCCGCAAAATTAAACCGACAACGAATCAAGCCATCGTTTTTTACAAGCTTCTGCATGACGCGCTATTTTTGATGCTTTTGTTTTTTGTTTTTTCCATGATCGCGGAAGGAATTTTGCCGGGAATAATTTCCGGACGCGTGCAACTGTTTGTTCCGGCAATTGCCGTCCTGGCGAATATTTTTCTTATTTCCGCTATGGCAAAAAAATACGGATTTCCGCCGTCCAAAAAAGCAAATCAAAAAAGCGCGCTGGCGCTTTCCGGACTGATCCTGCTTTTAATTTTCAATGTTATTTGGAAACTCAACTTTCCGGCTGCCCCAATGATTATTATTATTTCTGCGGCCGCAATTTATTTTTTTTACTCGATGATTTTTCCGGAAAATTCCTGATGGCAGCAAGCGTGTAAGTCCTGAAAATATTTTAGCTTTTTAAGTATTCCAGTGTTTCCCGGGCGCATTTTTCCCAGGAAAATTTTTTGATTTGCGCAAGGCCCTTTTGGACGAGCTCAAGGCGCAATTTTTCATTTTGCAAAACTTGCTCAATTTTTTGCGCCAGCTCACCGGCATTGCCGGCCGGAAAATACAAAGCCGCCTCTCCGCCCACTTCCGGCAGGCTGGAATTTTGAGCGCAAACGACGGGTACCCGGGCGGCCATAGCTTCCAAAACCGGAATGCCAAAACCCTCATAGAGAGACGGAAAGACGAAGACGCCGGCACCCCGGCAAAGATGCCCCAAATCGCCAAATTTAAGCTTTCCGGGCATTATAATATATTGGCGATACGGGCTACATTCGGCCGTTTCAATGGTTTTCTGGCTTAACCAGGCCTTTTCTCCCGCCAAAACCAGCTTCAGATCTTGTTTTTCCGGCGTTTTAATCTTATTAAAAGCCTCAATCAGCGTTTCCAAGTTTTTGCGTGGCTGGATGGCGCCGATATACAGAATATAGTTGCCAGAAATACCCAGCTCTTCTTTAATCCGCTTTTCTTCGTCAAAGTTGCGAGGCAGGGCAAAAACTTCCGGATCAAAGCCGTGAAAAATAACTTTAATTTTATCCGGACTTACGCCGGGATATAATTTGAGAATATCTTTTTTTGTGGCTTCGGAAATAGCAATGATTCGGTCGGTGTTTTTTATGGCCCGGCCGGTGAGCAGGTTCAGCTTTAGGAGATCCTTGCGCGCAAAACTTTCCGGAAAAAACTTAAAGGCCAGATCATGAATAGTAACGAAAGTTCTGGTTTTTTGCGAATGCAAAACCGGCAGATTATGCATCGGCATCCAAAGAACATCCGGTCTGTCCCGGGCTATTTCAAACGCGAACCGGGTCTGCGTCCAAAAAAGCGGCGCTTTGATTTTTTTGATTTTATAATTGGGAAATTCCGGCGGAGCAAGTTCCGGATTGAAATCATTTTTGTGATAAATAAAAAACTCGCTGGCGGCATCCAGGCGCCCGAAATATTTCAAAAGATTATGCATATATACCCTGGTCCCGTCAATGCGCGAATGATCAAGATCAGCGGCCTGAATGGCTATTCGCATTTATTTGCAATATGATCCAATAAGATTTTTTATGTCGCTGCCGATGTCTTCGCGGCCGGTTGCATAAGCCAGCGTTGCCCGGAGATAATTAAGAGGGTCGCCGGTCGTCAGCCATTCGCCGTCTTCAACCTGCCGGGCGGAAAACAGTCCGCCGCGCCCCACATATTCCTTGATGGCGTCGGCGATCCACAATTCGTTGCCTTTGCCCAAAGGCGTATTTTTCAAAATATCAATAATTTCCTGATTTAAAATATATCGTCCGAAAACAGCCAGCCGGGACGGCGCTTCTTCTGCGGCCGGTTTTTCAATTATATCTTCCAGTTGATTCGTATCCTTTTTCAATTTGACGATGCCGTAGCGCACCACGTCTTTTTTTGGAACTTCCTGCACGCCAATCACAAGATTGCCGTTTTTCTCATAATCCCCGACCATTTGCTTGGTGAAGGAAACTTTTGACTTGACCAAATCATCGCCGAAAGCAAAAACAAAAGGTTCGTCGTCAACCAGGCTGGCGACTGAAAGAACAGGCGTTCCGTTTCCATATGGGCCTTTTTGGCGGACATAAATGAAGTTGGCCATTTCGGCGATCCGGCTGATTTTGTCCGCCAATTCATTTTTGCCGTTTTCGCGCAAATCATCCTCTAGTGCCGTGCTGTGATCGAAATAATCTTCCAGCGGTTTTTTATCCCAGCGGGTGACGAAAATAATGTCTTCGATGCCGGCTTCCACCATTTCCTCGACAACCAGATGGATTATCGGCGTGTCCACGATCGGCATCATTTCCTTGGGGACGGCAGGCCAGTTGAATTCCCCCGTTTCGTCGGTTTCACGCGCCCTGGGCTG
>CAZUWD010000054.1:0-4738 GCA_964624015.1 uncultured Bdellovibrionales bacterium
TTTCAAAGAAGAAATAAGCCTTTAGGCTAGGCATATTTGTATGAAACAGGACAAAGAAATTTTAATCGGTTTGAAAAAAGGCCAAACGCATTTGCAAAATGTGATTAAAATGATTGAAGATAAAGAATATTGCGTTGACATCCTCCAGCAGAATCTGGCGGTCATCGGGCTTTTGAAGTCGGCGAACCAGAAGCTTCTGGCGCGGCATCTGCACTCCTGCTTTGCCAACGCAATGAAGGGAACGAATGAGAAAAGAAAAAAAGAGATGATTGAAGAAATTTTGGCGATTAACAGGATGAGTAAATAACCCAACTTTTCTTTGGCAGCAAAGAAAAGTCGCAAAAGAAACTGCCGCACAGGCTCGTGCTGGCCAAATTCTTAAGCTTGCGAGCTAAAATTTATACGCTCGCGGCGAGCTATGATAAATTTCTTAACGCTCGCTCGCCAGAATTTGGAAACGCACTTCGCAATGTGCGGGAAATCAGGTTATCATTATTTATTTTATGCAAAAAAAGACAATTCACATCAAGGGCATGCATTGCATCAGCTGTGAAAGGCTGCTGGAGGACGAGTTCGGAAATATTGAAGGCATTGAACATGTCAAAATCAACCGGAAAAATAATGCTGCTGAAATTTTCTATAAAAATACAGAGCCGGATTTTTCCGAAATCGAAAAAACCGCCAAAAAATTCGGCTACGAAGCGTCGGCGGCATTTGGGCATCCAATGCCCAAATCTTTTTCAGGCGGGGGTCGCTTGGCGGACTGGATTAAGGCTGCCGGCATCACACTGGCTCTTTTGTTTCTATTTCGCATTTTTCAAAATACCGGAGTGCTCAACAAAATAGACATTGGCGGATCCGAAGTGACTTTAGGAGTCGCTTTCCTGGTTGGCCTGGTTGCTTCCGTTTCTTCGTGTCTGGCCGTGGTCGGATCGGTGGTAATCGCTTTCGGTGAAAAATATAAAGCTGATGAAAAAGGATTTTTCGGAAGCGCGGTCAAGCCCAATCTGATGTTTCACGCCGGCCGACTGGGAACGTTTTTTGTCCTCGGCGGATTTCTGGGAGCGATAGGCGGAGAGGTCAGCATCAGCGGCAATTTTGTTTCGATTTTTACGATAATCATTGCTGTCGTGATGGCCTGGCTGGGTCTTAATATTCTCGGGCTTTTGCCGGCTGTTTCCGATTTGGGAATCAGAATGCCGAAAAAATTCACCAAAAACTGGAATAAATTAAAACAATCGGAACATAGAGCAGCGCCTTTTCTCCTGGGAGCTCTGAGTTTTTTTCTGCCCTGCGGCTTCACGCAATCAATGCAGATTTTCGCGCTGACTTCGGGAAGTTTTTTTTCCGGCGGCCTTTCCCTGTTGTTGTTTGCGCTGGGAACCGTGCCGATGCTGATGCTGGCGGGCGTAGCCGCTTCCTGGACACACAGCCGAAAAATGCTTGTTTTTCAAAAAGTAGCCGGTTTCATCATTATTTTTTTCGCGGTTTATACACTGCGTTCAGGGCTGGCTTTAAGCGGAGTCAAAACGGATGTGCTTTCAACCGGCGGCAATCAGCAGGAAGAAATCGGCAAAGACAACGGCCGGACAATAGCCGGGGAAAAGCAAATAGTTGAAATGGCGGTGACCGCGCGCGGTTTTTCTCCGGCAACCATCAGAATAAGAAAAGACGCGCCGGTTCGCTGGATTATCAACGGCGACCAGATAACAGGCTGCACCAACAAAATTATTGTTCCGAGCCTCAATATTTCCAAAAATTTAAGCTATGGCGAAAATATTGTCGAATTTACACCGCAAAAAAGCGGCGAAATTCCTTTCAGTTGCTGGATGGGAATGGTCAGGGGCAAGTTTATTGTTGTGGAATAAAAAATCAAGATATAATAATAAATTTAAAATAATATGCAAAAAACTTTAGCAGCAGCATTAATACTCAGCGCCTTCTTTTTGGGAGCCGGTTTTGGATATATGTTTACGCCTGAATACGCGGCTCTAAGAAGCGTGCCAACCCACGATGACTTGGGAAGACCGGATAAATTTTTAGATCTCCGATTCATTAATGGAATGATCGCTCATCATATGAGCGCTATTGATATGCTGGAACAAGTGAAAAAAAATTCTAAGCGCCAAGAACTGCTTAGTTTAGCCGAAACGATTATCAAGCTGGATACCGATGATATTGCCAAGCTGTATGAATTAAAGGAAGAAAAATACGGAGATACGAGAAAGATACGAAGATTCACTCCTTTTCAATTGGGAAAAGCGGACGATAAATTCGATCTGCGCTTTTTAAACGCCATGATTATTCATCATGATGAAGCAATAATGAATTCCATGGAAGCTATGACAAAGTCATATGACTCGAATATTCTAAATGCGGCCAACAGAGCAATCAACCTTCTTTCAACAAATAAAAAGCAGCTTCAGGAATGGCGCATGGAATGGTATAATGTAGAATAATTTTATGAAAACAATTATTAACAACAGAAAAATAAAAGCTTCCATTTTTGGAATGCATTGCGCGAGTTGCGCCTTGAATATCGAAAAGGAATTGAAAAAAACAGCGGGCATAAAACATGCCGTTGTGAATTATGCGTCACAGAAAGCCATGATCGAATTCGACGAAAAAAAAATCAGTCCGGAAAAAATAAAAGAAACCGTCAAAGATGTCGGATATGCGCTGGAAATGGAAAAAGAAACGACGGATGGAAAAAATAAAGACAGTCACGAACATTCGCAACATGAAGAAAATTTTACTCAAAAGCTATTTTTTGCTTTGCCGATGACAATTTTGTTTGCCGTAATGATGGTTTGGGAAGCAGCCAGTAGATATAAAAAACTCATTCCGTATCCTTTTGCGGAAAAAATATTCGGACCGGCAATTGAAATTATTCCGGATTTTTTCCTGCCTATGCCGGTTTTCAATACGCTTAGTTTTATTTTAGCCAGCATTGTGATGTTTTGGATCGGCAACAGGTTTATTAAAGCCATAATACCGTTTTTTCTCAACGGAAGGGCTAATATGGACACCCTGGTTGGCATTGGAACTTTGACTGCCTATATCTATTCGTCTTTCATTATTCTTTTTCCGCAAACGGTTCGAAGCTTGCGGTTGCCTGAAACGCTATATTTTGATGTGACTGTTGTTGTTATCGGACTTATTTACTTAGGCAAATACCTTGAAGCCAAATCCACCAAGCAGGCTGGAGAAGCAATGAGGAGCTTGATGAAGCTGGGCGCCAAAAAGGCGCGCGTGCTGATAAACGGCAAAGAGAAGGAAATTGATATTGAAAAAATAAAAATCGGAAATATTATTTCAATTCGCCCCAGCGAAAAAATTCCACTGGACGGAATCGTGATTGAGGGCGAATCCAGCGTGGACGAATCAATGCTGACCGGCGAGTCTTTGCCGGTGGAAAAAAAGACCGGCGAGCAAGTTTTTGGCGCGACTGTTAATCAGGACGGAATTTTGAAGATTCGCGTTACGCAGACAGGAGAAGGCACGGTTTTGGCGCAAATCATCAAAACCGTGGAAGAAGCGCAAAATTCAAAAGCGCCAATCCAAAAAATGGTGGATAAAATTTCGGGAATTTTCGTACCAACCATACTTGCGTTTTCTGCCCTGACTTTTTTAAGTTGGAATTTTTTGGGAAACAGTCTTATCGACGGGCTGGTTAATGCAATAGCGGTTTTGGTCATCGCTTGCCCCTGCGCTTTGGGACTGGCTACACCGACGGCTATTATGGTCGGAACCAGCAAGGGCGCCCGTCGCGGTATTTTATTTAAAAGCGGTGAAAGTTTTGAGCGCGCTAAAAATCTGACAATGGCGGTTTTTGACAAAACCGGCACGCTGACCAAGGGAATGCCGGATGTTCGCAGAATAGTCGCCAATCCGGAAGTCGCTTTTCCGGAGGAAAAAATTTTGAAAATCGCCGCTTCCGCTGCCAAAAACTCCGAACATCCGCTTTCACGGTCGGTAATCAAATATGCCGGAGACAAAAAATTAGTATTAGCTGATTTTGAAAACTTCAAAGAAATTAGAGGCATGGGAGTGTCAGCGGTCTGCCGCGAGCATAAAACGCAGATTTTGCTTGGCAATAAAAAACTTCTGGACGAAAATTCTCTGGATGTCTCTTGGGCGGATAAAATTTTGGAAAATGAAGAATTGGGAATTGGAACCCGATTGTTTGTGGCGCATGACAGAAAAGTTGTAGGCGCGCTGATTGTGGCCGACGAAGCGCGCGATGAATCCAAGAAAGTTGTCGCCGATCTCAAAAAAATGAAGTTCAAGGTAGCGATGATTACCGGCGATAACCGGAAAACAGCCGCAGCAGTGGCCCGGGAACTGGGCATTGAAAAGGTTCTGGCGGAAGTTTTGCCGTCGGAAAAATCAGAAGAAATAAAACGGCTGCAGTCTGCCGGAGAAAAAGTGGTTTTTGCCGGCGACGGTATCAATGACGCGCCATCGCTTGTTCAGGCGGATCTTGGCATTGCCATGGGCTCGGCAACCGACATTGCCAAGGAAGCGGGGCAGATAATTCTTATGCAGAATAATCTGGAAAAAGTGACGGAAGCCATCCGGACTTCGCGGCAGACATTTTCCGCTATCAAACAAAATCTTTTCTGGGCTTTTATTTATAATATTGTTGCCATTCCTTTGGCTGCCGCCGGATTTTTGAGTCCGGTTATCGCCGCCGCGGCCATGTCCTTTTCTTCCGTGTCGGTGGTGCTCAATAGCC
>CAZUWD010000055.1:0-4623 GCA_964624015.1 uncultured Bdellovibrionales bacterium
CTTTTTCCTGGCTGAATATGACCAACGGAAACGAGCCGAATTTCAAAAATTCATCCAAATGTCTTTTAATCTCTATATTATTTCTGATAAGTTCCGCTTCATTGGAAACTTCCAGATTGTTAAATTTCAAAAATTCCGCGAATGACAGGGGGAGCACCGTGATATCCAAGTGTCTTCCGGTTAAAACAGTCGCCAATTCACTGCTTAGCAATTTTGCGTTAGAACCCGAAACGATTATATTCGCCTTTTTTAATTCCTGCATCGTCCGCACCCACTTCTCCCATCCGGGCACTTCCTGAATTTCATCCAAAAAAACATATACCGCATCTCCCTGAGGATTTTGATATTCAAGATAGGCGTCGAATATCTGCTGGAGAAGTTTCGTGTCAAGTCCCATGAATCTTGGGTCTTCAAAATTGACTATCAGAATATTGTTTTTCTTTACGCCATTATCGGCAAGATGCTTGGCAAGCTGTCGCATTATATATGATTTACCGCTTCGCCTGACTCCTGTTATCACCTTAACCTGCTCGTTTAGTAACGCTTTTTCCAACACATTTAAATACAGTCTTCGATTGACCCCGATGCTCAAATCGTTGTTCCAGAAGTTCCAATCCTCCAGTATTCCAATCAGCTCATTTTTGTCCATTAAATTAGACATATGTTATATAATGTTGATATTTTATAATATATATATTATATATCTTACAAAATATGAGTCAAGTTTTTTTCTGAAACATCACTTTTTATTTTGTCAAGTAATTTTAATGGCTGATAATCCTCTGATATTTTTCCACCGCTTCTTGCGCAATGCCCAGAAACATATTCTTCCCGCAGTCGATTACAACCGCCCGGTCGCAAAATTTTCTCATATTTTCCATAAGTGTGAATAGTTAGAATGCTCTTGTAGTTTTACAATTAAAATACAAAAAACTACACATCTAAATTCTTCTGCGGATTTTTTTTCTTTATTATATTTTCAATTTCCGCCAGCAGTTTTTTGGCTGACACGATTGCATTCCTGGCTTCTATTTCTGAAATTGCCAGACCGGCGCCATAAATCAAATAGTGCCTGTTTTTGCGCATCTTATTAAATTTCAAAACCAGGACATAATCATCCTTTCCTAATGCTATTTTGACGAAATCAACTACAGTTTTATGCGAACCAACGGCGCGCGGCCGAAAACCAAAAGAGAAAACCAGCGCTCGGCCGGCAAGCAACATCGCCTCGTAAGCTAATTCGTAACTGCTTTCCGTGTCGCCATCTTTCAGTAAAATTTCGGAGCTTTTCAGACTACGATGCGATTTAGAGATAATTTTATAAATCAAAGAAAAATCAACCACTTCTTTCTTCAATAATCCGGCGTTAATAAGTTCCTGAAATTTACTCATCTTTTTTGACTAAAGGTATCGTTTTTTTTGATAAGATATTGACAACGAACGGATCGTTCTTCTTTTTTCTTTTCGCAATCTCTGTTTCACTGAAAATATGATAATTGATTTCGCGATCGTTTTTTTCCTCAAGTCTGGATATTTTTTCCAGTAAAACATCCTCATCTGCGTCGCCAATTATCATCAAATCAACATCGGACAACGCATCCACTCTATCTTGAGCAAAAGATCCAAAAATGAAAGCCTCTCTAACGCCTTCTATTCTTAGCAATGCGCTTCGTAATTGCCCTTCAATTCCGATTGTTTTGGATATGATTTTTTTTAATTCTTCAAATATCGGCGAGTCTGTGTTTAAAAAATAATATAGCTGTTTGCCGTTTTTTTCTTTCCGAAATATGCCGCCTTTTTCCAGGGCAATCAGTTCGCGTCGAATATTTTGTACCGGAAAATGCAATATTCTTTCCAATTCCCGCAGATAATATCTTCGTTCCGGATGAGCAAAATAAAGTTCCAGAACAGCTTTTCTCGTCTTTGATTTGACTATTTGTGTTATATCCATATTATTATCTGCTTTGATGACAATTGTAATCCGTTTTGGTTACAATGACAAATCCCAGTTTCATTTTTCGGGCAATTTAGTCATTTTGATTTGGTATCCATGGTCCGATTGAGAATTTCCAAATACTTTTCCACCGCTTATTTGGCGTCGCCCAGAAACATATTTTTACCGCCGTCGATTACGACCGCCCGGTCGCAGAATTTTTTCATATTTTCCAAATCGTGCGAAACGAGCAGAACCGTTTTTTTGCCTTTGTATTAATAAAAATTATCAGCCGTTATCATTCTTGTTTTTGCGTTTATGTATCTGTTTTTAAAAGCCTGATTAACGCTTTTTCGCCTGTATTTTATCTCTACGCCTATAAGCTCGTCTTTATTTTCAAGCACAATATCCATTTCCGATCCTTGTTTTGTCCGCCAATAATAAAATTTGTAGTTTTTATCCAAATAGCTGTTTTGTTTTATTAATTCGCTAATGATGAAATTTTCAAAAAGCGCCCCCTTGTCAACTCTTGTGTTCAAATCGGAAAAATCTTCAACCAGCGCGTTTCTGACTCCCGCGTCATAAAAATATATTTTGGCAGATTTCTTTATCTCATCTCTTTTTCTTTTTGAATATGGATACAATCTGAATATGATAAAACTTTGTTCAAAAATTTCAATATAGCGTCGAATCGTTCTCTGGTCAGCCTGAAGACTGCTAGCCAACTCGGAATAATTTACAATATTACCTATTTGGAAGGCCAACAGTTTCAACATATCTTTGGCCAATTTTTTGTCTTCAATCAGATTTAATTCCAAGATGTCTTTAAAAATCAAACTGTCTACAAAATTCAATAAATATTTTTCATCATTCGGGTTTTTGACCAAATGAGGATATTGCCCATAAATCAAATTACGATTCAAAATGCTTTTTATATCAAATTTATACAATTGATTTTTCGAATCATATTTTTTATCATCTGTGATTTTCTCAAATATGTTAAAGTTCAGATTCTTTTCAATATCTTTCTGAGTTAAGTATTCAGAAAAGGTCAAGGGATAGATATTATAATCAATTTTTCTGCCTGCCAGACTTTCTCCCGTTTTATTTTTAATATGAAAAGATGATGAGCCGGTTATTATCATTTTTATCTTTTCCACCTGATCGTAAATTATTTTTATGGCTCTGCCCGGATTATCTAAGAGATGAATTTCGTCAATAATTATTTCTTTCGCCTCCGGATTTATGAGCGTTTTATAAGCGTTAATATCGTATGTTTCCAAAATCTTTTTGATCGGATCATTATCAACCAAAAAATAATCGGCTTTTTTGAATATTTTTTTAACCAAAGTGGTTTTTCCTACTTGTCTGGAACCCAACAAAATCAATACTTGCCGGTATTTCTTAAAATGCTCCTTGATTTTGGCGTCCAAGTGTCTTAACATATAACTTTTTTAACATCTTATGCATAAATAGATATATCTAATTATACATACATTCTGATTTTTGTCAACTTCCCAACCGCATCAGCTTTTCATAGTTTCTGGCCGCATCCGAGACATTTCCCTGAAAATACGCTTTCCCGCCGTCGATTACGACCGCCCGGTCGCAGAACTTTTTCATATTTTCCATATCATGCGAAACGAACAAGACCGTTTTTTTGTTTTTGATGCTCCTGAAATAATCGAAGCATTTGCCTTGAAAATTAGCGTCCCCCACCGCCAGGACTTCGTCCATCAGGAGAATGTCGCGGTTGGCGTGGATGGAAACCGAAAACGCCAGGCGCACCTGCATTCCGGAAGAATAATTTTTCAGTTTTTGGTCAATGAACCGTTCGAGTTCGGAAAATTTGACGATATCGGCGAATTTTTCGTCAATTTGCTTTCTGGAAAGCCCCAGCACGGTGGCGTTGAGATAGATATTGTCGCGACCGGAAAGCTCGGGATTGAAGCCGATTCCCAACTCCAAAAACGGCGAAATCATTCCATCAATCTCGACTTTGCCTTTGTCCGGCTGGTATATTCCCGCCAAAATCTTGAGAAGCGTCGATTTTCCGGAACCGTTCCGGCCGATGATGCCAAAAAATTCCCCTTTTTTTACTTCAAAAGAAATATCATCCAGCGCTTTGAACTGTTCATAGCCTCTTTTGCGGCTGAAAACGCCGACCGCTGCGCTGCGAAGAGAAGTCACCTTTTCGTGGGGGATTTTAAAGGTCTTGGATATGTTTTGAGCAGAGATGGCGATATCAGACATAGCTTCGAATATCAAATTACATGCTAATAATTTTCAATTGATCAGCTTTCAATTATCAATAAATTATCATTTTTACATTTTTTTATTTTACTTTCCTTCTTTACAAATTTTCATTGAAAATTAATTTACATTTCTTCCGCCACTTTGGGAATGAGCTTGCGATAGGCAAAAACGCTCAAGGCGAAACCGGCTGCCAAAGTGGCAAAAAACATCGCATATTGCCAGGGCTCGGCGAAATGGTTGTTGACAAGGGATTCCTTGGTGAAGTGGATGATAAAAGCGATGGGGCTGACCAGGAGTACGCGCTGGATGTATTCAGGCAAAAGCTGCAGCGGATAAAATATCGGCGTGGCGTAAAAGAGAATCATCAAAAGGACTTCCCAAATAAGCGCGATGTCCCGGAATTTGACATTGAGCGGCGCCATCAGAAAGCCGAA
>CAZUWD010000056.1:0-4562 GCA_964624015.1 uncultured Bdellovibrionales bacterium
CGGGCAATATATAGTTGCGCCGTGGCGGCCAGGCGCTTTCTGTCTTTGCGGATATTTTTAATCAGATATTCAAAAAGGGGAGTAGTTTGCAAGACATGCAATTTTTCTTTTCTGTCGTAAATTACTTCCGGCTTCAAATTAGCATAAGGTTTCCCGGAATTATTTTCCAATAAATAAGCGGCTTCATGCTTGCGGGTTCTTTTATTTTTCGCAAAGCCCAACAAAACCGAAACCGCGTCCAATATCCTTCCAGTAGAAGAAGTTTCCTGACAATTGAAATTGTGCCGCAGTTGGTTGTATAAAACTTCGAATTCATCAGAAGCATAAAATGTTTCCATATAACCACATAAGGAAATTTTGTCCAGGTGCTTGCTTAAGATCGCCAGCAGAACGCGTGCCGGTTCGCGAACGGCCAAGTCCCCGCCGATCAATATCTGGTTTTCCAGGCGGCCGATCCGGTTAATTTGCAACCGGCGGCGCGCGGTTTGCAAATGAAAAACTTCTCCGCCCCATATCCTGCCGTCGGTTCCGTAGCCGGTGCCGTCCATCGCGATTCCGTAATAATTTTTAAACCGCTTTGTTTTTCCGGTTTTGCCGGAGTTAAGAGTCTCATCTCCGATAGCTGAAAAAATATGAGCAATGTGATGCTGTATTTTGGCATGTTCAGCTTTGTATTTTTTGGACAATTCCTCTCCCAGAGCCGTTGTGCGGTACAGGGGATGCAGATCAGCCAGAATAACATCCGGCTTAATCCTATTTTTTCTCAAAAACTTGTTCAGTTCATTTTTATATGCAAAAAAGTTTGCTTCTTCAAGAAGATCGCCGAAATTTCGGGAAAAATACAGTTTTCCCTTATGAAAAAGGCTGAAATTGCCGGCTGATTCAGAGCCGAGAGCCAGCAAGGTTTGCTTTGTTTTTCGGGGATATTTGAATATTTTCATTGGTTTTATTATAGCATTTTTACTTTCAGCAAGTTAATATGTGCAAAAATAAAGAAATGTGGTATAATGTCCATATGGAACAGAGAAAAGATTTTTTTAAGCCCAAAGTGGCTGTCGTTTCGCTGACATCCTGCGAAGGATGCCAGTTTGCGCTTCTGGATCTCGGCCAGCGCTTTTTGGATTTTGCCAGCCAGATCGAGATGGTTGACTTTCGGCTTTTGGAGGACGAGGAAGACGCGGGCGGAAAAATTGACATTGGCATAGTGGAAGGCAATCCGGTGACGGAAGCCAATGTTAAGACTCTTTTGGAATTGCGGGAGCGCAGCAAGTTTCTAGTGGCGCTCGGCAATTGTGCGGC
Organism: uncultured Bdellovibrionales bacterium; assembly: GCA_964624015.1. Classification (GTDB taxonomy): domain Bacteria; phylum Patescibacteriota; class Minisyncoccia; order Moranbacterales; family UBA2206; genus CAZUWD01. The sequence continues at coordinate 1,300 of CAZUWD010000056.1, forward strand.
TATGGGCGGCGTGCCGGAAATAAAAAATTACCAGGAGGGCAGGAATACTATCAAGCATGTTTACAAATATATCAACGGCATTGCCAATCCGGAAATCAAAGAAGTGGACAATTTCGTCAAAGTTGATTTTGTCTTTCCGGGTTGTCCGATAACCGGCGAGGAATTTTTGAAATACATGCCTGAGGTTGTAAAGCTGGCGCAGCCGGGAACTGTTGGAGAAATGCCAAAAATTCCCGATCAGCCGGTGTGCGTGGAGTGCAAGGCCAAAGGCAACAAGTGCCTGCTTCTGGATAAAAAGCCCTGCTTTGGGCCGATGATTCTTGGTGGTTGCGACGCGGTTTGTCCGAGCTCGAGGATGGCTTGCCAGGGATGCCGCGGCCTTCGCTCCGGAGGCAGCATTAAAGCTATACGCGCCGCGCTTAAAACGATGATAAGTGACGAGGAGTTTGAAAATATCACGGAAATTTACGGACTGCGGGACGATATAGAAGAAAAAACATTAAAAATGCGTAGCCAAAAATGAGGATTTTGGGAAAAATTCTGATAAATATTTTTGCCCTGCTGTTTTTATTTAGCGCTTCCTTTACGGCAATCAAAGAATATAGTCCCGATCTTATGCAGCATTTTATTTATCAGGAACCGTGCGCGAAACCACTGGATTATGAAATCGGAAATATTGATGCTCGTTTCAATATCACCTTTGAGGAAGCGGAAAGCCTTCTTTTGGAAGCAGAAAATATCTGGGAGAAAGCCTCGGGAAAAAATCTTTTCAGGCGAAACGCCGGAGCAAGCCTTAGGATAAATTTTGTTTTTGACGGAAGGCAGCAGGAGGCCAATGAAGCAAAAAAACTGAAAGACGAACTTGCGGCATTAGAGGCGGGGAAGGCGGAGCTGGACAAGCAATATGCGGGATTCGACAAGGCTTACGATCGAAAACTGGCAGCTTTCACAAAAGATGTGATTGCGCACAAAGAAAAGCTGGAAGCATATAATAAAAAAGTGGAATACTGGAATGAACAAGGCGGCGCGCCGGAAGAAGAATACGAACAGCTGAAAAAAACACGAAAAGAAATCAATCAAAATTATGAAAAGCTTAAGAAGAAGGAAGGGGAGCTCGGTGAATTGGCCGCCGAAATCAACAAGCTGGCCAGGCAGGAAAACAGGATAGTTGACAGTTATAATTTTGCCGTAGCGACTTTTCGCAACAAATACGGCGGGAGCCGCGAATTTGAAAAAGGCGTTTTTGATCCGGCGGCCGGCATTACCATATATCAATTTGAAGAAAAAGATGATTTATTGCTTGTTTTGATTCATGAATTGGGGCACAGTCTGGGCATTGGCCATGTTTCGGATCCCAAGTCAATTATGCACCAAATGATCGGCGAACAAAGACTGGAAAATCCGGAGTTGACAAGCGAAGACTTGGCCGAATTGAGAAATGTCTGCCGCATAAAATGAAAGCTATGCCATTGGATAATCCGTTAAGGGCGGATAAATTCAGGGTGAATTTGGATAAAATCATATTAATAAAAGATAAGTATGTTTCTATGTTGTAGATTCAAAACTTATTTAACAGAATAAATGCAAATAAAAATAAATCATATTGCGAAGATAGAAGGCCATACCGGATTCACAGCCAAGGTGGTGAAAGGCGATGTGAAATCAGCGAAGTTCGAAGTGCAGGAAGGAATCCGGCTGATTGAGGGCATATTGATCGGCCGGCATTATGCCGATTTGCCGGTGGTAGCGCAAAGAATATGCGGCATCTGTCCCGTGGTTCATAATCTTACTTCGATCAAAGCATTAGAAAATGCTATGGGTGTTGCAGTTACGGAAGAAACGAAAAAAATGCGCGAAGTAATGGAGCTTGGACAATTTGTCCATTCGCATGCTTTGCATCTTTTCTTTTTGTCACTGGCGGATTTCCTGGACATTGAAAATGATCTGGAGCTTGTTAAGAAATATCCGGAAGAAACCAAAAAAGCCGTCCGGATCCGCGAATATGGAATGGACATCGTGCGCGCGCTCGGCGGGCGAGTCGTCCATCCGCTGACCAACGAAGTCGGCGGTTTCAAAAAGGCTCCGGATCCGGACACACTTCGCAAAATCGTTGCTGATGCGGAGAATATTCTCAAAATTGCGCTTGAAGTCGGGGAAATCTTCAAAAATCTGAAGGTTCCTGAATTTTCCAGGGTGACGGAGTATGTCTGCCTTGGCAACGGATCAAAGTATGCTATTTATGACGGCGACATTATTTCTTCGCGCGGGCTTCATATTCCGGTTTCCAAATTTGAAAATAATTTTCAGGAACTGCAGAAACAGAAAGAGGTTATCAAAAAAGTCGAACATGACGGACAAAGCTATATGATTGGCGCTATCGCCCGCATCAACATAAACCGGCAGAAATTGAGTCCGGCGGCGCAAAAATACCTTGAGTCTCTCGGGTGGAATTTTCCGGATTTTAATCCTTTTCACAATATTTTGTCGCAAATGACGGAAGTCATCCATGCAATCGAGGAGTCAGCTCGCATTTTGGGCGAACTTTTGCACGGCGACCTGAAAAAAGCTGTTACGCGGCCGTATGAAATTCGTGAAGGCGCGGGAGTGGCAGCTGTAGAAGCTCCGCGAGGCACTTTGTATTATCACGTGGAAGTGGACAATCAGGGCTATGTTAAAAATGTTAACATTATCACTCCGACAGCCCAGCTTCTTTCGAACCTGGAAGACGATATTACGGCTTATATTCCAGGCATATTAAACTTGTCCGACAAGGAAAAAGAAAAAAAACTCCGCGCTTTTATCCGGGCGTATGATCCGTGCATAAGCTGTGCGGTACACTGATTTGGATAAGATGCGGGTTTGCGCAGAAAATTATAATCGGCTGTCCGGGTGGCTGTTAAATTGCAATTTGTCAGGCGTTTCGCATTATGCATGACTTTTTACTGGCAAAAAAAATAATCGACGAGGCTTTATTGGTTGCCGGGGAGAAAAAACTGGAAAACGTCAAAATCGTGAACGTGGAAATCGGCACGATTGTTTTGGCGCACGACGGTTTTCCGGAACACACGGAGGATGTTGATTTGGAAAACCTGAAATTCGGGCTGGAAAGCATCGCCAAAAACACTCCCCTGGCGGAAACGGAATTTCATTTGAAAAAAATCGCCGGCGACAATTGGCGGATTACCGGCATAACGGCGCAATAAAAACAACCGACGGGCTTTTTCTTTCCAATCTTTTTTGAATGATATGCCGCTTGTTGGCAT
>CAZUWD010000057.1:0-4523 GCA_964624015.1 uncultured Bdellovibrionales bacterium
GAAAATTTTTGGTTTTGGGACGCAATTCGCCGCGGCGAATTGCGGGCGGAAGCTGGGCGGAGCGAAACCGAAAACTTTCTTCAAAAGTTTTCTTGAAAAAAAGTCCGAGCCTGATCGTAAAAGCAGCTCAAAATGCACAAAAAGAACTTGTTTTATTGGTCATTATATGACTTTGCCAATTCTATTGTTTTTATAAATTTTGTTTTATATTTTTCCCAATGGTTGGTCATTGAAGGCGGCTTGTCTGATTTTTGGTACAATACCATTTTTTCCATAACTTCCCTGATGCTACTTTTGTCGGCGCCCGCGCTGGCCGCATTTACAGACAAGCACGGCGGCCGGAAATATCTTTTAAGTGTTTCTACGCTGGGAACTTTTCTGAGTTATGGACTGGCAATCTTTTTTGCTTATCTGGGCACGCAATACATTTTAATCATAACGTTTCTATTTTTGACAGGGCAATATTTTTATCAACTTTCTTTTGTTTTTTACAACACATTAATTGAAGACGTGGCTGATATAGATCACCGGGCCAGAGCTTTCGGCATAGGTCAGTTGGCCAATGGCCTCGGGCAAGTATTCGGGCTTGTCTTGGCAATGCTTTTGTCCTTTTTGTCCGCAAGCAGATTGCAACCGCTTTTTCCGTCTGTAATTTTATTCATTATTCTCTCCCTGCCGATGATGATTTATTTTGCGGACAGCCGGCCAAAGAAAGCAAGGATTGGGAATAATATTTTAGAAGAAGAAAAGAAAGCATTTAAAAAAATAACGGCTTTTTTCGCACTTTCGGCCGCAGCTCCAGTAATTGTAGCCTTCTTTTTCTTTAACGACGCGCTGATAACGATTCAAAACAACTATTCAATATACATGGAAAGAGTTTTTGGCGCACCTGACACTATTAAAAATATTTTATTAATGTCCATACTGATCGCTTCCGCAATCGGAGGTCCGGTTTTCGGCTGGATAGCTGATAAAATTGGCGCGCTAAAAACATTACGTTGCATATTAATTGGATGGATAGTATTAATACCGCTATTGGCTTTGGCGCAAAGCCTTTTTGTTTTATCCATTTTTTCTGTAATGACCGGGTTTTTGATCGGACCCAGCTTTTCTGTCACAAAAGCCTATCTAAGCGAAGTATTAAAAAAAGGAGAGCTTGGTTTCGGTTTTTCTTTCTATACTCTTTTTGAGCGCTTTGCCACCCTGTTCGGTCCTTTGACATACGGAGGGCTTTTGATGGTTCTGGGAAATCAGCCGCAAGGCTATCGTATTTCCATAGGATCGATGACAATCTTTGTTTTAATTGGACTTATCATTTTATTGAAATGGAAAAGAACATTAAATAAGCCAGTAGCCTGAATAAGATTTTAGAAAGTTGGTTTTACTTATTTTGCATTACCCGGCCCAGATCAAAAACCACGGATTCTGACATAAGCTTTTCATAATTTGAATAACTTTAAGAGTGAGGAGTGTAATAATCTATGCTATAATTTCATAGCTCTGTTTTGTTGTACAAAAATATGCAGGAAATTGTTAATTTATATCAGCCAAAAAAGCCGGGAAGAAATTGGCTGGCACTGGCTGTCTGCGTCCTTTTTTTGCTGGCCGCCGGAATTTTTTTGCTTTGGAAAGCGCAGAAGATTTCTGACGAAATCAGCAGCATCAAGCCGGTCATGGTGCAATACCAGCCGCGGGAAATTGAAGAGCCGGAAGAAGAAGAAATTGTTCCCGAAAAAAAATTCGTACCGGGAAATTTTACAATGAATTCCCTCAAAACCCGCGGTTGCGTGGCGGATGGCATCCTCAACGGTTACGGCGGCAAGAGAAAAAAGATGCGCGAGCTGATCGACCGTTCCGAATGCGTCTATCTCCATCGCGCGCTGGAAACATGGCTTGAAACGCCGGATTTTTCCAAAATCAGCCAACAGATGGCGCAATTTGAAAAATCCGGCCTGGTCTTCGGCATGTTTTTGGCGGAGGCGGTGCGCCGCGACAAGGAGTATGACAGCCCGAAAAGCGGAAAGGAGGTTGATATCGGCGATATGTGTAAAAAGGCACTGAGGATCGCTGGGGCTACAAGTCCTGCGTACCGAACATCAGCTCCGGAAAATACCGGGAATATCTGAAGTATCTGACACGTTCGGCCATGGACATCGGCGTGCAAAGTTTTCTTTTCGGACAAATTCATCTGCAGGACGGAAAACCGTACGCCGAATCCAAGCTGCCCGGAGTCATCAAGGATATGCGCTCTTATGCCAAAAAGAAAAACTTGCAAATTGTCATCGGCGCGCAAACCAACAACATTAGCGAGCAGAAATATTTAGATATGTTTGACTATATTGAAGGCGGCGTCGGCATCGGCAATGACGGCCAAATTGAAGACGGCCCTTGCTGGAGCCGAATGAACAGCTGTTGGGCTTTGCTCTGGCACGATCAGTGGAGCGGAAAAGCCAAAAATGTCTTCCTGCATCTCGACTGGAGCGGTGTGCAGTTTGACGATATGAGCAGTTTTGCGAGATTGGATAAGCCGGAACGAGAAAATGCCCTGCGCAGTCTTTACAGATTTTTCATAAGCAAAGATATGGGCTTTCTAATGCCGGTTTTGGCGCCGCTTTATCCGCAAAACAATGGGTGCTATGGACAGAATAAGCGGTTTTACAGCCCGGATAATCGTTATAAATGCCAGGATGAAGAAGCCATAAATCGTATTTTTAACGGCAGTTAAAATACTTTTAAGGCTTATTTATATTATTCCACTTTTTGTGGAATTTTTTGTTTTTATGGCTTACTTGAAACAAAAAATGACTGAATAAAAAACTTTAATGGCTTATTTAAAGCAATTTATTGCACATTTTGTTGACAAGAAGTTTAAATTCTGCTATACTGGTTGGTCTGGCTTAAAAACTGTTTTAACAGCCAGGAATTAACAATTAAGCACAATTAATGCGTATCATTAGTATTGTCGTCTTGCTGGCAATCTGGGTCGGAGCAGTTCCGGTGCAAGCCGCAGAAGAAAATGCTAATACATACATAAAAATAGAAATAAAAGGCAATATTTTAAATAATTTCGTCGCCTTTTTGACCCAGGGTGCGACAGTAAAACCGGCTGAGGCCCGGGTTGAAATACAGAAACAGGAACCGGAAACGGCAGAAATTGAAGAATTGAAATCTCCTGAAGAAATAAAGCGTGAAACAATCATGTCCAGATGGAAATCCAAGCAGGAGCATTTATGGAAAAATTTACCGCAAGGCAAATTTGTCGTCAACGCCTCCGCCTATACGGCCGCGGCTGACGAATGCGGAAAATCCGACGGTATTGCCGCCAGCGGACTCAAAGTCAGGGAAAAACACACGATCGCCTGTCCGCCGCAATTTCCTTTCGGAGCCAAAATCAGAATTGCCGGCATGGGAACTTATGTTTGCGAAGATCGCGGGGGAACGATCAAGGGCAACAAAATCGACATTTATATGCACACCAAAAAAGAAGCTTTTGCTTTCGGAAGGCGTAATCTTGAAGCAGAAGTGGTTATGTAGAAAACCAAAAACGCCCGCGAAGGGCGTTTTTGGTTATAATTGACTGAAAATATTTGCTTTGTTAATATATTTTTATGGTCCGGTGGCCGAGCGGTTAGGCAAGGGTCTGCAAAACCCTGTACGGCGGTTCAACTCCGCCCCGGACCTCAAAATTTTTGTCGCATAATATATTTATGGTATACTTGAAGTAATATATATTAAACAAGTATACCATTATGAAAAATAAAAGCTGGACTGAGAACGACTTGCGAAAAGCTGCTAAAAATTCAACAAGTGTTCGACAAGTTTTGTTTAAATTGCATTTAAAATTGGCTGGTGGAAATTATGCACAAATAAAAAAATTTTTAAAACTGTATAAAATTAATACAAAACATTTTACTGGAAGAGGATGGAGTAAGGGTAAGACTGGAATCGGAAGGCCCAGAATAAAACTTGAAGATATTTTGAAAAAAGATAATTATTTCCAAAGCTTTAAATTAAAAAAACGTTTATTTGCTGCAAAATTAAAACCAAAAAATTGTGAAGAATGTGGGTGGCACAATATATCCGAAGATGGCCGGTTACCGCTAGAACTAGATCATATTAATGGAAATAGCACTGACAATAGATTAGAAAATTTACGAGTGTTATGTCCAAATTGTCATAGCTTAAAGCCAACACATAGAGGGAGAAATAGAAAGAAAAAATAACTTCAGGGCGAGTGGTGAAATTGGTATACACAAGACACTTAAAATGTCTCCCTATTTATAGGCTGAGGGTTCGAGTCCCTCCTCGCCCACCAAAAAATCCCTTATCGGAATTTTTTTTTATTTTTTCCAAAACTTTTGGAATTTTCCCGAAGTCTTTGATGAGCGTTTCACGCATTGAGCCATTATATAGCGCGGCGGCTGGATGATACAAAGTATAAAAATTTTGCCGGCCGATTTCCGGAATAGTTTTAATAACCAGTGTTCCGTGCACCTGTGAAATTTTTTGATTCGGCAGAAACC
>CAZUWD010000058.1:0-4398 GCA_964624015.1 uncultured Bdellovibrionales bacterium
TTTAAAGTTGTCTGAATTTAATTGGTAAAGTTAGTTTAGTAATTCAAAGTAAATATTATTTTGAATATTTGCCTTTGCATAAAATAGGATTACCAGTTCCAAAATAAAAAATTATTAAAAAATCTATCAAAATTAAAAACAAAGAATTTAAATTAATAGGCCTGCCGTTTTTCAATGAAAACGCGAGACAAAGATTTGAAGAAGCGTTTGAAAAGCAGTTGTTGCATTAGAATAGCTCCTAGCTCCTATCCGCCGCCTCTGGCGGCGACTAATCATGAAGGTTCTACCGTAATGTTAAAATAAACATAGCTCCAGCCTGGAAGGAGACTGAAGCTATGAAAAACCAGTATAAAAAATTGTCGCACAGCATCTGGCTGTGCAAGTATCATAGCACATTTTGTCCCAAATACAGATACAAAATCCTGGAAGGTAGGGTAGAGGTGTTTGTCAGAAACAACATATATAGACTGTGCGGCCAAAAAGACCAAATAAGCATCGAAGAAATCAATATCCAACCCGATCACATCCATCTCATCATTTCCATCCCGCCCAAATACTCAGTTTCAGAAATCATGGGTTTCCTGAAAGGCAAACTAGCGCTAAAATTGTTTCAAGAACAGAAAAACCTCACCCGCCAGTATTGGGGCAGGCACCTGTGGGCACGAGGATACTGTGTATCCACGATAGGTCTGGATGAAGAAAAGATTAAGAAGTACGTGAAATGGCAACAGGAGCGCGAACAGAAAGGATAAAATAAATTAAGCACTAACATTACAGCCTTCCAGGCTGGCGGCAAAGCCACCGCCTCTGGCGGTGGTAGTTTACAATAACACTTGTCCGTTTCTGGAGGAAATTCCATCGGCGTTCAGAGCCGTGCCTGCTGTCTGGCAGGCAGATTTACCGGCAAAGGCGGAAAAGTGTTCGGGAGCCAAATGGGACGACTGCCAGCAATGGCGGTTGTTTTTATTAAAACAGGGTCTTGCAAAAGTTCCTAGTTCTTGGTATACTAGGAACTATGAATAAGACATCCGACAAAATCATCGCCTATATCAGCCAGAAGGGCCAAGCCGGCGGCCAAGAACTGGCCGGCTATCTGGATATCACCGATCGAGCCATTCGCAAGCAATTGCGATCTCTTTTTAAATCCGGGAAAATTGAAAAAGTGGGAAAGCCGCCAAAGGTTTTTTATATATTGCCTAAAAAACAGTCCGCGCTTAAAACAGATTCGGCAAGGTTTTCCGCAAAAAGCGGAGACGCGCGCATGGACGAGATATCTTCCGAAGCTCGCAGAATAATAGAGAATAATTTTCTTTACATTACTCCCAGAGGCGAACGCCTGGATGGCGCAAAAGGCTTTATAAGGTGGTGCGACGATCGTTCGCTGGATATTGGAAAAAAAGCGATAGAATACGCAGCTATCTATAAAAAATATGCCGAATTCAAAGAAAACGGATTGATATCCGGCAAGAAAAAAATAGAGGATACCTTCAAAAATGGAATATGCCTGAATGATATTTTTTATGCGGATTTTTATACTTGGGAAATTTTTGGCAAAACCAAGCTCGGACAGCTGCTTTTGTACGGGAAACAAAGTCAGGATAAAAAAATAATCATGGAAATAACAGAAGGCATAAAGCTTCTCGTTGGTTTTCTTATTAAAAAATACGGGATTAAGGCTGTTGGTTTTATTCCGCCCACTATTAAGAGAGAAGTGCAATTCATGAAGGTGCTGGAAAAAGGCTTGCGCGTAACTGTTCCGGTATTTAAAATAGAAAAAGCAAAAACCGAAATCATTACTCCGCAAAAAACGCTTTCAAAGCTTCAAGACCGCATAGAAAACGCCGAGCACTCCATTTTTGTGACCGATATACGTAAATTTGGAAATGTCTTGCTTATTGATGATGCGGTCGGATCTGGAGCGACCATGAATCAAGTTGCTTGCAAGATAAAGAAAGCTGGTCTGGCAAAAAAAGTTTTTGGTTTTGCAATAACCGGCAGCGCGAAGGGATTCGATGTGATTAGCGAGGTATAGAAACACACTTCGAAAGCGCACCGCTGGCTGAAATTTTGCATTATTCTTTCGGTAGTATAGTATAACAAGTAATGAATTCCGACATTGAAGATATTAAGTCCCGGCTGAATGTGGCTGATGTTCTCAAAGACTACATCCGGCTGGAGAAAGCGGGCGCGAATTGGCGCGCTCTTTGCCCGTTTCACAATGAAAAAACCCCCTCTTTTATGGCCAATGAAGAGCGGCAGTTTTGGTATTGTTTCGGCTGCCAGAAATCGGGAGATATCTTCACCTTTATCATGGAAATAGAAGGCCTGGAGTTCAGGGATGCTTTAAGGCAGTTAGCGGAAAAAGCCGGCGTAGAGCTCAAAAAAGGCAACCCCAAGCTGGCCGCGGAGAAAAATAAAACGCTGGAAATTTTGGAGTTGGCGACGAAATTCTACGAAGCTCAACTATGGGGAGAGCCGGGACGGGCCAAAATTCTGCCGTATTTGCGCGAGCGCGGGCTTCAGGACGGGACGATCAAAGAATTCCGCCTGGGATATGCTCCCCGCGGCTGGCGGAACCTACTGTCGTTTTTGATAAAACGGGACTATCGGGAAAAAGAAATTGAAAAAACCGGACTTTCGGTCAAAAAAGACGCGGGCGGCCATTATGACCGCTTTCGCGACCGCATTATTTTTCCCATTGCCGATGTCGGCGGCAAAATCACCGGCTTTTCGGCGCGCGTGGCTCCGGGGGGAGATGAATCGCAGGCCAAATATGTGAACACGCCGGAAACGGAAGTTTATCATAAAAGCAAAATTCTCTATGGCATCGAAAAAGCCAAGGCGGAAATCCGCAGACAGGACTGCGCGCTTCTGGTGGAAGGCAATATGGATGTCATTGCCGCTTGGCAATCCGGGATTCAGAATACAGTCGCCGTTTCCGGAACCGCTTTGACGCCGGAACAAATCGGCATTATCAAAAGATATGCCGGCAAAATAAAAATTTTTTTTGATATGGACGCGGCCGGAGAAAGCGCAACTGTGAAAAGCCTGAAAATGGCCTTTGCCCGGGATGTCGCCGCGGAAGTGGTGGAATTGCCGGAAGGCAAAGACGCGGCCGATCTGGCCCGCAAAGATCCGAAAGGATTAGTCAGGGCGGTTTCCGCATCCAAGCCGGCCATGGAATATTTTTTCGGGAAAATTTTTTCCAAATACGACAAAAACAAAGTGGATGATAAAAAAATAATAGCCGAAAAGCTTCTGGACATGATCGGATGCATGGCCAATACGCTGGAAAAAAGCCACTGGATAAAAAAATTGGGCGCGGAACTCGACACGGAAGAGGCGGTATTGACGGATATGCTGAAAAAAGCTACGCTGAAGGAAAGAATAGGACACGGCAGGCCTGCTTCTTCGGAGCAATCTTTTAAGCAGAGAAAAAAGGAGGAGGTGCTGGCGCGGGAGCTGGCCGGAATGTTTTTGGTTTATGGCGATGTTTGGAAGCGCCTGGCGGAAAGAGAAGAGCACGCTTCACTTTTTGCAAAAGATAGGCTTCTGAGCGAGCTGGCTGAAAAAGGGGAAAAAGCCGGCTACAACTTCGATAATTTTTTGAAAATATTGGGTTCGGAGGAGCTGGTTTCCGAAGCCGAAAGGTTTTTTATTGAGAAAAAATACCGGCTGGGACTCAATGACAGTCCGGAAGAAATCATACTGGATGACCCGCTGGCGGAAGCGGAGAAGCTCTGCGCCGAACTCAGGCGTGAAATCCGCAAATCAGAACTGGCAAAACTGGCACGCGACCTGAAAACAGCCGAAGAAAACGGCGACCGCGCAGCCGCTGAATTTTTGCGCCGTCAAGCGGACGCAATAACAAAAGAAATCGCTTCGATTTAGAAATAATATTACTTGAAGAAAAAAATGGCCAGGAAAAAAAAGAAACAAAAGAAATTCGGGACAACCCGGAGAAAGAAAAATTTTTCCAAAAAATCCGTCCGGCGGGCGAAAAAAACCGGGCCGCGGAAAAAGGCTGCTACGAAAAAGAAAAAAACCGGAAAAATCAGAAAAATCCGCCGCGGGAAAATGAAAAAAACTGCTCCGGAAAAAACCGGGGAAAAATCCGGACGCGCCAATTTGGTCCGGGATCTTATTTTTCGCGCCAAGCAGAGGGGGTTTGTGACGGAAGACGAGATTTTGCATGTCATTCCGAATGCCGAACAAAACATCGAAGAAGTTGAAGGCCTGTATGAAAAACTGGAAGAGCTGGGAGTCCGTGTTATGAGTTCGGACGAAATGCTGAAGCTGGAAACGGAGAAAATTTCCGAAAACCTGGAAAAAGAAAAAGGCGGACACAGAAAAAGAAAGGAAGAAGAAAAGGCCACGGAAGCATAAAAGGGGCTAAAG
>CAZUWD010000059.1:0-3653 GCA_964624015.1 uncultured Bdellovibrionales bacterium
TCTTTTTTATTGAAATTAAATTTAAGTGAGTTATCATAGAAGTGTACCGCGACGCGGGCGGCGGTTCGCACTCACATAGACATTTGTTTTGGAGGTAGCTTCCGCCGTCCACGCCGCGGCATTTTTAAATAATTTTTTTGCTTGAAAATTGAAAAATAAAAATTGAAAATTCTAAAAATTTTTCTGCAGAAAATTTTTAGTTATCCCCACTTTTAGGTAAAAAAATATTTACTAAAAAAATTGCCCTGTTTTTCTTATCGCTTTCTCAAATTTTCGCTTTGACAGCCGCGCCGGTTTTAGCCCAGCGCATCCCTTCTCCTTCGCAAGTGGCGCGCCAACTTGAACAGCGCTACCACTTGAACCTTCAATCCATGCAAAACCAGGGGGAAAATTTCAACATTGCCGACACCAAGAAAATGGCGCCCCAAGTAACGCTGTCTTTCAGCCCGGTCGCGCCGCAAATCGGTGAAAAAATAACCGCCACCGCTTCACCGCTTTATTTTTCCACCGCCACTGAATCAATGTATTTCACCTGGTATTTAAAACATAACAGCTCCGGCGGAGATGACGGACGCGGCAACCGGGATCATAATAACGATGGCGATGTGGATATTGAGGATTATAAAATTGAGGCCATGCGATTAATCGCCAATGCCGGTTTCAATTCGGCCAATGCCAATTACGGAACAAATGTGAATGACAATGACGGGTACAGAGCTTATTTCGGGGGAAACGACCGCAATGAAATGCCCGATCATTGTTATATTCACGATTTTTCCAGCGGTAAAAACTACGAGCTTATGGGTTCAACATATTCATACAATGTCACTTGTCCTGCCGGATCGTATCCGGTTTGCGCCGAAACCAATTCAACTATTGATTTCGGCGGCTCAACTTCCGGGGAAAGATGTTCAAAACTTGACGAAAGCCCTTATTGTTCCGAAGCGGAGATTCCTGTCTGCTCAAGCGGAACGGCTTATTGTTCGGCAATAAATACCGACCCCATAGACAGTTCCGCAAGCTGTTCTACCTCGGCTAATATCATTTCCACGCCCACCTGCAACCGCTCCGGGCGATCAGGAGGCTCTAGGTGCCGGCATCTTTTCCCGAACGCTCCCGGTTATGACACCGGCGACAACAGTTTTTCCAGGGGCGAAGAGCGTTTTTGGCGCACCAATCCAGAAGATCCGGACACTGCCAATAACGGCAATAAGGATGAAGCCAATGTGGCCGGACTGGGACAGTTTTCTTTGTCCTGGAATTACCAGCCGGGCGACAAAGTCGGCGTAGTTGCGGAAGGAGTTTCCAATTTTCCCACTAAATACGACGATTCTTCGCAAATGGTAATGTGGGCTTTCCCCAAAAACGATTGTGAACCGGAAAACACCGGCTCTATGACGCGAAACATCAAGGGGTATAATGTTGTTATTCCGACGGCGGAAAAAGATTTGGACGACTGCCTGGAAGACAACTTGGTTGATCCGCTGGAAGAAGGCAATTTCCCCAAGATGGAGGTCGCTCTTTCTTATGAGCCCAAAAATCCCATAAACGATTCGAGCGGAAACAATAATGATGAACTGGTAGTGAATTCTTCCGTGTCCGGCGCCACTGATAACAGATTTCTGAATTACAGATGGACGGTTTCCCGCAATGATGAAATTTCTCTGGATGATGCTGATTGGGAAATTTATACAAAAGCCGAACTTGACGCGCTTGATGTCGGAACAATCCAGGGGATTGGCGTCAGCGCTTTGAAGCTGAAAATGAAATTTGCCTCTCCTCCAAGATATTTAAAAGTTTCTTTGTCTGTTTCTGAAAGCATCAACGCCCGAAAAACAGCCGAGGGTCGCTCCAGTGTGATTATTCCCGTTTTTTCCACTTCTAACCGTATCAGGGCTTATCCGGTAAATGTTTCCAGCAGCTTAAATCTTAGTCTCAGAAGCGGTGCCGGCTCGGAGATTTGCACCAGTTCTCTTAATCGCGTAATTTGCCCGATAGTCAAAAACGAATTGGTAGGATTGACCGTGTCAGAGGGCAATTTGACTGATTTCCTCTGGACACTGGACGGCGCGCCTTTCCCCTTGGCAAATGTGAGTTGTTCATTGGGAGAATGCGTTTCTGCAACCGGCGCCGCTACGAATGTCGCCTATTTTCCTGTGCTGAAAGAAAAGGGCGAGAGATACGACATCGGATTGACAGCCGTTGATTCACGCACCGGCCAAAAAATAGTTTTGTCAAGAACTTTTGAGGTGGTGGATCCGCGAGTTAAAATAGTTTCCGCCGACAACAACGCAGCCAGGCCCCTGCTTTTGGGAAATTATATTGATTTAAACGGAACTTCCTGGCCGGATTACAGCGAGGATGATTTCGACGGCCTGACCGGATCCAGCATTGTTCTTTCGCCACAGATTGACATACCCTTAGTGGAAAACCTGACCTGGTATATTGACGGATTTGAAATGAACAGCCATAACCTATCTGCTTTCGGCGCTTCCGTTAATCCGGATAATAATAACCTGACTTTTCCAGCTCTTAAAAATATCGGAGAATCTTACACTGTAGGCGTGCGCGGATTGTACACACAGGACAACAACACCAAGAGATATTTAAATGAATATTGGGGGGTTCAACTCAATGAGTTTTACGAAACGCCGGTGGAAGATGCTGTTGACATCGCTATGGCCGGATCATTTGCCAGTCAGACTACCGGGGGATCGCCTAAAGTTCTGGCGACTTTAGTTGCCGGCATTCCCGGCTATATAGCTTTTCTTTTCCGCATTATCCTGACTACAGCCCTGATTCTGGTTTCTGCCTGGATATTTATGTCGCTTACTCCGCAAAAAAACACTGATGAAAATTAAAATAAATAAAAAACAATTTTTTGCCTGCCTTTTCGCCGCGCTTTTTGTCGCTTTGCCCATTTTAGTTTTCGCCCAATCCTTCAATTACACGCCAATGGAAAAAATTCCCGGTTTTGAATCTGAAACTACCGGTGATTTTTATGTTTATATCGCGGCTGTGTATAAATTCGGCATCGCGGCCGTCGGCATCGCGGCTATGTTTATGATTATGGTCGGCGGGTATATGTATTTGACCTCGGCCGGCAACAACGCTTCAATGGAAAAAGCCAAGAGCGTCATCGCCGATGCTATCGTCGGCCTCGTTCTCGCGCTGACAGCTTATCTCTTGCTTTATATCATCAACCCGGATCTTGTCCGCATCACCCCTACCGGCGCGCCTCCCGGCACTGTTGGCCAATTGCCTGGCGCGCCACCACCAGGCATACCGGAAGATTATCCTTGTGCCGTTAAAACAGAAGCTTGCCGCGTGCCTACCTCAGGCTCTTGTGCCCCAAGCACTTTTATTGGAACTTGCCTGGAAAGCAACAGATTTAAAGCTGCAGTCATTTGTAATAAAGAAAGTATGAATGGAACACTATTGATAAGTACTGTAGACAGGTGTCAGCCATCGAGAACGCCGGTTTCATATGGCCTTTTTCAAATCAATTTAACAGCCCATTCTATTGCAGGCATAAGCTGTCCCAGCGCAGTCGGACCTATGTACACATCATCCAACCATCAATGCTCCGTTTTAAATCAAACTATTTTTGATAATTGCGTTCGCGCGGCTTTAAGCCGTACCGATAATATCCA
>CAZUWD010000059.1:3710-4281 GCA_964624015.1 uncultured Bdellovibrionales bacterium
CGGCGGATGCAGATGTTAATAAGCAGACATATTTAGAATTATGAAGAAAAAAATTATAATTATTTTAATTATTTTAATCATACTCTTTATAATAAGCGTTCTTTATTTTACTGCAAACAAAAAGGAGGCGCTTTCTCCAACAACTGCTCCCGGAAGCGTCTCTTTGCCAGTTGCAAAATTCACAGTTCCATCCCAGACTGAAGAAAAAATGACTATTCATCTGGAAAAAGAAAGTTTTTCTGTGAATAATTTATACAAAAATCCGGTTCGGAGACTTGAAGATGACTCCGTAACCTTTTTGGAAAATTCTGATTTTACGATGCTTTTTTATCCGAAAGACCAAAGCTTTAGCATTGCTTTGTTGAGTTCTGAAAACCTTGCAGTAACTCGCGAAAAAGCTGAGAACGCTTTTTTGCAAAAATTGGAAATCTCCAAAGAGCAAGCTTGTAAATTAACCGGCTTTTTAGGGGTTCCTTATTCTATAAGCCCTGAAATTTCAGGAATAAATTTCGGCTTTAGTTTTTGCCCAAGCGGCAAGCCGTTTCCGTAAAAATAATTTCATTCCCCGCTT
>CAZUWD010000060.1:0-4256 GCA_964624015.1 uncultured Bdellovibrionales bacterium
ATGCCTTATCCACGCCGCCAGCGTTCATCCTGAGCCAGGATCAAACTCTCAAAAAGAATGAGTGAAACAAATTCTTTTTGATCCGCCTTGGGCGAACCAAAAAATGTTTCGCGTCATCCTACCTAATTTTACTTAGGATTTTATAAAGAAGTTTAGTTCTTTATTTAAGATTCCGCCTTTCGGCGGGACGCTCAATTTTTCAACTACTCGCGAAACGCTCGCAGGAAAAATTGGCGCTTGAATAGACTCTAATGTATCTTTCGATACAAGCCGTCCTCCGCCCTGACGGGCTTCGGAACGGCAAGGACTAATCGCAAAAAATTGCGATTTCGTCTAAATCTTCGATTTAACAACGAAATCGCAATCCCGAACGAATTATTTCGCCTAAGCGAAATAATGAGTCGAGGGATCTCGTCCCAATAAAGATTCAGACATTTTGCTGAACTTGTCCAGCACTTTTGAAAATAGTGCTTGGACATATATTAATTTTCAAGGTTCCCGTCTGCCATTCCGGACTTAATCCGGAATCTAATCTAATTAGATGCTGAAGCAAGTTCAGCATGACATTTTCCATAACTGCAAAGCAATAGAGAAAAGTAATTCTACTTTTCTCAACTCCCTTGAAGTTTTAGTCAGGAAAGGGCAGTTTGCCGCTGATTGCGCACACAGGTGCGGCACTGGTTATATAACACTTCCAAATAACCGCGAGTAAAGTCGGCAAACCGCCTTCCTGAGTCCGGCAATTGAGAGGGGTTAGTTTTTGACACACCCTTGGCACTTACTCGGTCATGCACCATCAGTTAAGGCCAAATATCATAGGCCCGCCAACATGACCAATAGCTTTGACAATCAATCTCATAACTCCGAGAAATCATGCCACATACTACTCAATCGCCGAAACTTTATTTACGACGAGGCGACAGGCACCTCTCGCTCCTTACTCGATTCAATCGACAACGCTCGTTACGTTAAACAGCCGGCATTCGAGCGTCCGTATTGCGAGATTAAGGCGGAGTACTAATGGTGTCTGTCGCCATCCTTATATTCAACGAACAAAAAACACATCTTTATGCGCAATTACTATTACACACAAAGATGTATTTCAGTTCACCCCAATTCACTTTTATAGCCAGGAATTTACTGCTTTTTTTGTTGTTAATGCTTAGCTGTTTTTGTTGCAAATTTAAAGCTTTTTCAGTTTATCGTAATTTATAAAAACTGTCAAGCATTTTTAAAATATTTATTATTTGCCTTATTTAAGCTAGTTTTTCAATCCTTATCCCGATTAATCTGACTCTTTTTCTTCCGGGATTTCTGCGCGCGTCAAAAAACGGCATTAATAACTTAATCGCTTCTGTTTTAATTGTTTTTAAATCGCGTTGCGGTTTCAATAAAGTATGTGACCGCGTTTTAATTTCAAAATCCGCAAAACGAACTGTCAGAACTACTGTACGGAAATTTTTAAATCCGCTCTTTTGAAAACTTTGAAAAACTCCGCGGCATAATTTTTCCATTTTCGCCACAATTTCCGAAAATTCCAGCGTATCCTTTTGAAAAGTGACTTGTTCTCCGATGGATTTGCGCTCATATTTTTCTGTCACCGGCGAATCATCAATGCCGCGGATTTTATAATACAACGCGACCCCCCATTTTCCCAATAACTCATCCATTTGCGCAAGAGTATACTTTTTCAGGTCCGCGACTTTATATATTTTCAATTCATTCAGGCGCTTTTCGGTCTTCGGTCCGATACCGGGGATTTTTCGAACAGACAACGGTTCCAAAAAACTTTCGATGTCTTTCGGCAAAACGACCGTCAACCCGTCCGGCTTTTGCATATCAGACGCAATTTTGGCGACCAATTTGTTGCTGCTTAATCCGATGGAGGCTGTCAATTTTTCTTTTTTCTTGATTTCCCTCTTTATCTGCAAACAAATTTCCTCCGCCTTCCTAAAGGTTCCCTTTAGGAAGGCGGGTGGGGTCGCAGTTTGAGTCAGGTCAATGTATATTTCGTCAATTCCGGATTGTTCAGTAATAGTTGAATATTTTTTGACAATTTCAATAACCGCTTGCGAAACTTCCGCATATTTACGGTAACTGCCGGTCAAAAAAACCGCCGCCGGACTGCCTTGGCGGACGGCTTGTTCGGAAAGCTCCCAGGCCTTGGAAATCGGCAAGGCCGAACAGATTCCATAAGCGCGCGCCGCATAATTAGCCGTTGAAACAACGCCTCTGCCGGCAGCAATAATGGTTTTTTCAGCCATTGGACATGTTCCGAGCCAGACTTGTTTTGGCGCGGGATCGGCTCCGACTACAATCGGCAGGCCTTTAAGCCGCGGATTTTCACGCTCTTCCACGGAAGCGAAAAAAGCATCCAGGTCAAGATGGGCTATAATTCTCATGGCAGACAACTAGGCTTCGATTTTTTTAGCTGTTAAGCTGCCGCGGCAAATAATCGAAGTTCTGCTGCGGGCATAGTGATATGATATCACTTTTAATAAATAAAAACAACCCCGGCCTCCCGGGATTGTTTTTTTGAAAATAATCCTACAAACCCACTTCCGCGTCCGAAAGACCCGCCTCCCCGAAATCTTCATCATCTATTGAATTCAAATCGTCTTCAACCACCTTCAGATCCAAATCGGCTGTAGCAGATGAATTGGATTCTCCAGTCGCCGGAACGCCTTGGCTTTCCTGTATTTTTTTGGCCGGAGCAGGCGCGGAACTTTTTTCCGCCGGCATTTCGGTTTTATTTTTCCATAAACCGGCAAAAACAATGACGGAAACCAGCAGAATCAGGGCAATAATTGCGATTAATAATTTTTTGTTCATGTTTGTTTTTCATTTTAATTATATTTATTGGGCCGGAGCCGTTGAAGTCGTCGTGGTTGTTGTAGTAGTTGTTGTATTCCCGCTTTTCTCCGATGTTTCTTCTTCATCTTTATTTTCATCTTCATCCGCGTCTTTTGGCATTTGCGCCTTGAGAGCCCGAATGTCCGGCAAAATTACAGTCCTGACATATTTGCGGATATCGGCCGCATCCGCATGAACTTGCTTCAAAAGCGTTTTTGATTCCAGAAGCGCGCCTCGAAATTCTCCTTCCGAGCGTCCGCAAGTGAAATTTTTGGATTCCTTAAGTTTGGCAATATACGCCGCATAGTCTTCTTTAAATTTTTCTATCTTGGCCTGAAGTTCCGCCAAATGATTTTTTATGGCCGTTGTGTCCAGTTTTTCCGCGTCGGCTCGCGTAATGAATTTGTTAATGCGGTTTACCAAATTTGTATAAACTTTGAAATGTTTACCTGCCTTTTCGTCATATTTTCCTGTCCGGTTTTTTATCCTTTCTTGGATGCGAGCGCATTTTTCCGCGGTGAATTTCTCGCGCATTTCCTTGAGTTTTTCCTTTTCAGATTTTATTTTTTCCAAAGCAGCCGCCCGGTCGGCTTTCCACAGCTCCCGCTGTTTTTGAAAATCATTTTTGACAGCGGTGCGCTGGATTTTGATATCCTCTCGTTTTTCCTTCATTTCCTGGTAGCGTATTTTTCTGTCTTTTTTATCGCTTTCTTTGCTAAACGAACTTTCTTCAGCCGAAACAATGCCGCTGACTGCAAAAAGCGACGCAGCTAAAATAATCACTATTGTTTTTTTCATTTTTTTGTTTTGCCAAAACTTGCCAAGTTTCGGACTTTTACAAATTACGCCCCAAGTATAGCATGTTTTGCGAATTTTGTTAATCATAACAAAAAACAGCTTTTTCAAGCTGTTTTTTTGCGAATAACATCTATGTTGCCGGGCATATATTTCTGCAAAACTTCCGGAATCTTGACGCTGCCGTCAGCCTGCTGACAGTTTTCCAGAATGGCAATGAGCGTTCTTCCGATGGCAAACGCCGTTGCATCATTCATATGCACCAACTCTAATCTGCCGTCCGTCCGCCTGACTTTTGTGTTCAGCCGGCGCGCCTGATAATCCGTATTGTAATCAGATGTATTCGTTTCACGATATTTTTTTTGTCCCGGCAACCATGTTTCAAGATCAATTTGACGATAATCCGGACCGCCCATATCCCCCGAGCAGATCGCAACTACCTGATACGGCAGACCGAGTGAGCTCATAAGATATTCCTGGATTGCCACGATAAAATTTTGTTCCACCAGTCCTTTTTCCGGAATTGTAAAAGATACCATTTCCAGCTTATCAAATTGATGGACTCGTAAAATTCCCCGCATATCCTTTCCATACGACCCGCCCTCCCT
>CAZUWD010000061.1:0-4175 GCA_964624015.1 uncultured Bdellovibrionales bacterium
TTTCATCACCGCCGGATTTGTCCGGATGATATTTATGCGCCAGGTTCCGGTAAGCTTTCTTGATCTCGTCATCGGATGCTCCTTTGGAAACGCCTAAAATGTTATAGTAGTCTGCCATTTTTGCCTGCTATACCTGTTATAAATAATGCGATTATATATTCGTAACTGCCTTTAGATTATACTACCACTCACAAAAATTAGCAATCCCCCGCCCCGAGTGCTAATTCATGCTCCGCTTTGCAATATTAAAAAGGGTACTGGAATATTCCAGCACCCCATCCTATCTTCTTGTTTCCTCAAAGATTTTTTTGGCTTCCGTTATTAACTCTGTTTTTTTATCGAGCGCTTTCTTGAAGCACTCCGGCCTTTTATCCCAAGGAGATTTTAGGCATTTTTCTATATAGATTTGCGCCCGGTCGGCTTTTTCGTTTAGCTTGCCGGCCACTCCGGAAAATTGCGGCCGTCTTTCTTCGACTTCCTTGGCATAACTCCTGACATGGCCGATTTCCGTCAGGAATTCCTTCAGATCCTTGTCTACCTTGTAGACTCCGAGCCGACCAAAAAGTATGGTCAGAACAGAAGGAATTGCGAATCCGGAAATTAAGAATATTAAACATAATAACCGTTTTCTCATTTTTTCTTCCTCCCGCTTTTTTCCTCGGCTCGCTCCCGTGTGCAATAACGCCTTCGCCATAAACATGAATATGGCTTCCATCTTTTGCTACTTTTTCCTCTTTTTTCCTTTGATGGCAACGGCAATTTTTGCTGCTACAGCCTTTCTAATAAGCCCTCCTTAAAAAGTTTATTTTACCCTCTCTTGTTTTTAAGCTGCTTTTCAGGCTAATGAACCATTTTAGCAAAAAAAATAATACCAGTCAAATCAAAACGGAAAAAATTCCGGCTTTGATTTTTGCAGAATAAAAAATGCTACTTAAGAAAAAACGCATGTTCCTCCCGATTTCCTTATGTGGTTATATGGACATCTGCTGTACTACGCCTAAAAAGACACTGTGGATTATGCTTAAAAAAAAATTTGATGGGCTTTTTTACGATAAATTTTTGAGTGCGGGAAAAATGAAAAAGCGGCCGGGATTTATCGTCCCGTCCGCCTATGAAATAACTTTCTCACCCTAAAGTATGCTCTTTTCACATGAAAAGCATGTGCCTCTTTCTTGAGATCAAACCTTTTCGCCATACAGTCCTCCTTTGCATTTTTATGTTTTAGAACAAAATCCGAATATTATCGAATTCTAATCGGAATATCAAAAGAAACTAAAAATGTCAAGCACTTTTGCAGGCAAAAGCCAAGTTAAAGATGATTATTAAATTCTCCCTTGATCGTACAACAACCGCAACATCTCAATCATCTTCTTTTTCATCTCACTTCCTCCTTGGCGTTATATTTGCTGCACATGTAAAACACAAATTGTGTTTTTTACTATATATCAAGGAACAATAAATATTAGCACAAAAATAATTAAAAGTCAATAGCAAAAAACAGCCTTGTTTAAGGGCTGTTTTGCTTATCTAAAAAGTCTTTATTTTTTGCTGTCTTCCGGCTTCTCTGTTTCTGCATCCTTCGTGTCCGTACCGGACGCTTCGGACTGCCCGGGGGCATCTTTTTGGCTCTGGCCTTCCGTAGCATTGGTGGAGGAGGCTTTGTATAGTTTCTCGCCGATCTTTTGCGCGGCTTGGGAAAGCGCTTCCGTTTTGGATTTTATTTCAGCCAGATCGTCGCCGTTCTTGACTTTGTTAAGTTCGGCCAAGGCGTCTTCAACCGGCTTTTTTTCGTCGGCTGTAATTTTGTCGCCAGCGTCTTTCAAGGCTTTTTCAGTCGTGTATGAAAGCGTGTCCGCCAGATTGCGCGCTTCAATCAGTTCTTTCTTTTTCTTGTCCTCTTCCGAGTGTATCTCTGCATCTTTTTTCATGCGCTCGATTTCGTCTTTAGAAAGGCCGGTGGAGGCCTCAATGCGGATTAACTGTTCTTTGTTCGTCGCCCTGTCTTTGGCTTTGACGGAAAGAATGCCGTTGGCGTCAATATCAAAAGTCACTTCGATCTGCGGAATGCCGCGCGGGGAAGGCGGAATGCCGTCAAGAATAAAACGTCCCAGTGTTTTGTTGTCGGCCGCCATCTCGCGCTCGCCTTGCAAAACATGGATTTCGACCGACGGCTGGTTGTCCGCCGCCGTAGAAAAAATTTGCGATTTAGAAACCGGCACGGTCGTATTTCTGTCAATAAGAGGAGTGCGCACGCCGCCCATCGTTTCAATACCAAGCGTCAAAGGCGTCACATCCAAAAGCAGAACATCCTTGACATCGCCCTGCAGAACGCCGCCCTGGATCGCCGCGCCCAGCGCCACCACTTCGTCCGGATTGACTGTGATATTCGGTTTCTTGCCGAAGAAATCTTCGACGGTCTTGATCACCATCGGCATCCGCGTCATACCGCCGACCAGAATCACTTCATTAATGTCGCTTGCCGATAATTTCGCGTCCGCCAGAGCTTTCTTGGTCGGTTCTAAAGTTTTTCGGATGAGATCCCCCACCAGCTCTTCCAGCTTCGCGCGCGTCAGTTTCATCACCAAGTGTTTCGGCCCGCTCGAGTCCGCGGTAATAAAAGGCTGGTTGATTTCCGATTCCATGGCCGTGGACAATTCAATCTTGGCCTTTTCCGCCGCTTCCTTGATTCTTTGGAGTGCCAGCGGATCCTTGGACAAATCCAGCCCTTCCTGTTTTTTAAATTCACCGATGATCCAATGGATAATTATCTGGTCAAAATCGTCGCCGCCCAGATGCGTATCGCCGTTGGTCGATTTCACTTCCACCGTATCTTCGGAAACTTCGAGAATGGAAATGTCAAAAGTTCCGCCGCCAAGGTCGTAAACCGCGATTTTTTCATCTTTCTTTTTGTTAAAGCCATACGCCAGCGCCGCCGCTGTCGGTTCATTGATAATACGCCGCACGGTGAAGCCGGCAATCTCTCCGGCTTCCTTGGTCGCCTTTCTTTGGCCGTCGTCAAAATAGGCCGGAACAGTGATGACCGCCTCCGTGATTTTCTCCCCCAGTTTTTCCTCTGAGTCAGCTTTGAGCTTGGCTAGAATCATGGATGAAATTTCTTGCGGCGTATATTCCTTGCCGCCCATTTCCACCTTCACGCCTTCGCCGGCCTGCTTTATTTTGTACGGCAAAGTCTTGACATCTCTTTGCACTTCCGGATCGTTAAAATGGCGGCCGATCAAACGCTTGATGGAGAAAAGCGTGTTTTCCGGATTGGTGACGGCCTGCCGCTTGGCCAGAAGTCCGACCAGCCGTTCGCCGGTCTTGGACATCGCCACCATTGATGGCGTCGTGCGCGCGCCTTCTTTGTTTTCGACAATGGCCGGGCTTCCGCCTTCCACCACTGCCATCGCGGAATTGGTCGTTCCGAGATCGATTCCTAAAATCTTAGGCATATTATTTTTTTACCCCGTTGAATTGCGACCCTGTCGCACTATTCAACCGGGGTGCTGTTAATTGATTACAAATTATCTGTTTCAGCCGCCTGCCAAACAAGCGCCTGAAAAAATAATTTGACTTTCCCCGCCATTTATGCTATGCTTTGAGCATCAAAATCTATTTCAGGAGGTAGTTCTTTATGGTTATTATAGCGAGGGATATTGCGCTGGAATTAAGGTATGACCTTTTTATGGCATATCTTGAAGGCAACGACCCGGACAAATTGTTCTTGGCTCTCAACGGTCATATCCGTCGTCACGACGGTCCCTATTTTGACACAGATTCAGCCGTTGCATTGCCAGGGGAGCTTTTCAACAAAATCATCGGGGTTACAGGCATTTCGCAAAAATATATCATGAGGAGGTCGTTGTGCGTGATTTCATAAAAATAAAGGTTTCAGATCATCATCCCGTCCGCGATCCGCTGCTTCCAATGACCGATCTCTATAAGAGATACGGGAAAGCAGCTGTAATATACGCAACGACGCAAGTCGGTACGGATCCACAGGCCATTGTTGACTTTTTTAATCACTATGGCATAAATCCTGAAAATTATTAACGAACCTTATTTTGGAAGGCAAAAATGCCTTCCTTCTTTTTTTAACGAACTTCTTTGTCTGATTTTTATCCCACAACCACTCTCGTCGGCCGGATTACTTTCCCGTCAATTTTGTATCCCTT
>CAZUWD010000062.1:0-4073 GCA_964624015.1 uncultured Bdellovibrionales bacterium
CGGTGGCTACTTTGAAAGCCAATGCTGAAAAAGGCTCTTTGTCGTCCGCCCTGACTTCAATTTCCTTGTTTTTGTCGTTCATATTGAAGCCTTTTATGCTTGGCACATCCGCAGGCGAAGGTAAATAATCCACTACTGCATCCAAGACCAGCTGTACCCCCTTGTTGCGCAAAGCCGTTCCGGTCATTACCGGAAAAATTTTGGTTTCAATTACGCCCTTGCGAATTGTTGTTTTTATTTCATCTTCCGTTATCTCTTCGCCGTTCAAAAATTTTTCCGTAAGCTTGTCATCCAGTTCCGCCACTTTTTCAATCATCTTTTCCCGCCATTCCCTGGCTTTATCCAAAAGTTCCGCCGGAACCTCGTTCTCGATGACTTTTTCGCCTTTTTCTCCGGAAAAGGCGTAGGCTTTCATTTTGACAAGATCGACAACGCCGGAAAATTCACCGCGTTCGCCAATCGGAATCTGCACTGCTACAGCGTGCGGATTCAGCCGGTTTAAAATAGAATTGAAAGAAAATTCAAAACTTGCTCCTTCTTTGTCGATTTTGTTTATAAAGCAGATTCTCGGCACATTGTATTTATCGGCCTGGCGCCAGACAGTTTCCGACTGCGGTTCCACGCCTTCTTTGCCGTCAAATACGACCACGCCGCCGTCCAGCACGCGCAGAGATCTTTCCACTTCAACCGTAAAATCCACGTGCCCCGGCGTATCAATAATGTTGATTTGATGGTCTTTCCAATAACAAGTTGTCGCCGCCGAAGTAATTGTAATGCCGCGCTCTCTTTCCTGCTCCATCCAGTCCATAACTGCTTCGCCTTCATGTACTTCGCCGATTTTGTGCGTGATTCCCGTATAATACAAAACCCGCTCGGTCGTCGTTGTTTTGCCGGCGTCAATATGGGCAATAATGCCGATATTTCTGTATTTTTCAATTGGATACTGCCTCATGTGTCTACGAATTACGAAATCATACAAATGTACGAATTTCTAACTTACTTTAGATTAACAATTCTTTTAAATTTCACTCTCTTGCTTGTAAAGTTAACAAGCAAACCAAGCTTGAATCCAGTCGCTTTTAAATACGCATATATTTGTTGAATATTCTGCTTGGCAAATACATCGCCTTTCTTCAGCTCAATTACTATTTTATCTTCGTAAGTAAAATCAAACACATACAAACCTATGTCTTGGCTGCTGATTTTCATCTTACATCTCAACTGTTCTTTGAATTTCTTATTTTTCTCACGAAACAATTCCGCAACCACTTTTTCATAAAAACTTTCTTATGTCCATAGCCGACAGAATTCCAAACATCATACATAATACCCGCGATTTCAAAAACTTCTTGCGGATATACTATGTCTTTTTTGATTTTATATTTGTTTTCGTACATTCGTAAAAATTCGTAATTCGCAGAGAACTAGGCGAAATGCGCGAATGCCTTGTTGGCTTCGGCCATTCTGTGCACATCTTCCCTTTTTTTCATAGCTGCTCCGGTCTTATTGGAAGCATCAATTAATTCTTCGGCCAGCTTTTCCGCCATCTTTCTGCCTTTTTTGCTTTTAACGGCTGCTTTAATCCAGCGAATAGCCAGAGTTATTCTTCTTTCTCCGGTTACCGGCACCGGCACCTGATAGTTGGCGCCGCCGACTCTCCGGGATTTCAACTCCAGAAACGGAGAAACATTCTTCAGTGCCTGTTCAAAAATATTCAATCCCCCTTTTTTGGTTTTTTCATGAATGATGTCAAAGGCGTCATAAATTATCTTTTCGGCTACTGAACGTTTGCCGCATTGCAGGATATTCCCAATAAATTTTCCCACCAAAACGTTGCCGTATTTGGGATCGGGCTTTATGTTTTTTTTGTAGATTCTTTTTCGTCTCGGCATAATAATATAAATCTCTAATCAAGCGCCAATTTTTCTCTAATTATCTATAATTATTTTTCGAAAATATTCGGGATTTGATTTGAGATTGATTCGCGATTTAAATCCTTATTCTTTGGCTTTCTCTTTCTTTGAACCGTATTTGCTTCTTCCGCGTTTCCGGCCGGTCACGCCGGTCGTGTCCAGCACTCCTCTCACAATATGATAGCGCACGCCCGGCAAGTCTTTGACTCGTCCGCCGCGAATCATGACGATCGAATGTTCCTGCAAATTATGGCCGATGCCGGGAATATAAGCGGTAACTTCCATTCCGTTCGTCAGCCGTACGCGCGCTATTTTGCGCAACGCTGAATTCGGTTTTTTCGGCGTAGTCGTGCTAACCTTGAAGCAAACTCCCCGCTTAAGAGGGCTCTCCGTCTTCACTGGACGATTTTTGATTGTATTAAAAACATGCTTAAAGGCCGGGGACTTGCTTTTCCTTTTGGAAGTTTTTCTGGATTTGCGTTTCAATTGATTTATTGTTGGCATAACAAAATAAAAATTCGCTAATGCGAGCGAATTGCAACTCTTTATTCGCTTTGATTAGTTCAATATAGATGAATTTATTATTGCTAATAATACACGAGGCTGGAAAATATGTCAAACCAGCGCATACGATGTTTATAGCGGACTTAGAGCTGGATTGCAATTCCCAAAAACAAATTCAGCATCAAATTAAGGAAAAATCCCAGCGGAGCGGAAAAAAGGATTATGAAAAAAAGCAAAATGGCAAAGCCAAATTGCTCTACGACAGCTATTGTTTCCGTCTTCACCGGCAAAACAGCAAACAACAGCTTGGATCCGTCCAGCGGCGGAATCGGAATCAGGTTGAAAAAAGCCAGAAGGACATTCCAAAAAATAATTATGACAAAAAATTCGAAAAAGATTGATCCGGGCGACCCGGCAATAACAGCCGATACCACTCCCCAATTATTAAAATTGGAAATGATGTCGGCTTTGGCCGCCATCGGAATCGAGATAAAGCGAGCCGCTATCGCAAAAAAAACAGCGACAGCAATATTAGACAACGGGCCTGATAAAGCTACCAGCACCGGACCCCACTTTTGGTTTTTGAGATTATACGGATTATACGGAACAGGCTTGGCTCCGCCAAAAGCAAACCGGCCGCCGGTCAAAACAAGCATCAATAAAGGAACCGCGATGGTCATCCATGGATCGATATGTTTCAGCGGATTGGCAGTAAGGCGTTCCGCATATTTGGCTGTCGGATCGCCCAGCCACAAAGCCATGACGCCATGCGCCACTTCGTGGATAATCACCGAATAAATCAGAATGACGACATAAAATATGATCAAAACCGCTTCATTGAGCATATTTCGACTTTACAGGTTAATATTGATATGATAGAATAAATTCTGCCAGAAATCAATACTCTATCCCGCACCAATTCCAAACAACGACTCGGATAACGCTTAGACTTAACCACGGAATCGCCTGCGGCTTAGTTAAATAATAATAAAAAATTTATTCTGCGAATTGGTGCGGGATGCTCTTTTTTGCCAGCCTACCGGCAGGCAGGTAGCCGCTCGCTTCGCTCGCAGACAAAAAAGGCATGTCAAAAGTATGTTCCGTCTGCGGGCGCGGTGCGCAAACAGGCCACAAAGTCAGTCATTCCAACATTAAGACTTTGCGCAAATTCAGCCTCAATCTTCAAACTAAAAAGATTGGCGGCGCACGCAAAAAAATCTGCACCAAGTGTGTCAAGACGATGTCAAAGTAAAATTATACTAACCGGTACCAGCCGGTTTTATAATTTCATCCCAAACGCCAACAAGAAACCCAACTACTTTTCCGGGCAACCGGAATTTTTATTCCTCCAAAAAGAAAAGGCTCCTTGTGGGAGCCCTTTTTAGCCTATCGCCTTGTTAAGCGAGTCGGCTTATTTGTCAAAAACCGTTTCCGGTCGCGGCTTTGTTATGTGGCCACCCGGCAAAATATATCTGCCGGAACAAACCTGAATATTATCCGCGGCTTTGTGATTATCAGGACACTTGCCTAAAATTATCCATCGCGTACATTTACTGTGGCCCAGAAGCCGGTTGCATAATTTCGGGTATCCGCCTATTGTCATAAATCCTCCTTGGCTTTCGGACATCGCATTTCTTCCGCCGGCTTCTTTTTCTC
>CAZUWD010000063.1:0-4048 GCA_964624015.1 uncultured Bdellovibrionales bacterium
CAGAGGATTTATAAGATTGAGTTCCGGAAGATTTTTTTCAATGTTGTGCATGGATTTCAACTCGACTTCTTTTATTTTCAGTTTTTGGCTTTCCTTTTGCAATTGCTGGATCTTTTTTTCTGTTTCTTTTATTTCAAATCCTTTAATAGCAACATCATTAACTTGATACAAATAAACCGCGGTGCAGAAAACAACGGCCGCCGCGATCCAAGCAGCCGGTCTGATCGAGCTGCTAGTCCGGTTTTTTCCGGCCTTTTTTACTTCCCTTTCCGAACCAAAACCGCACCCGAATTGACGGGCCTTTTTCCTGCTGGAAGTAATGTGCTGTCCCCAGTTTCTGGCCAAAACTACCGACATATTTTCAGTCCCCCTGAAAATTAAATTGTGTGTTTATATTTGTTTCATCTCCTGTAAATTACAACTTTTCCGCTATCCTCAGTTTCGCGCTCCTGGCGCGCGGATTGTTTTCGATCTCCTCCGCGCCCGGAACAACCGGCTTTTTGGTAATTATCTTCAGTTGCGGCTGCTTTCCGCAGCGGCACTCCGGAAAATTCACGGGACAAGTACATCCCCTCGCATTGTCCCTGAAAATATTTTTTACTATTCTGTCCTCCAGTGAATGAAACGTGATTACGGCCAGCCGGCCTCCCGGCTTCAGCGCTTCTATCGCCTGCGGCAAAAACTTTTTTAAATTTTCTAGTTCATCATTGACTGCTATGCGCAAAGCTTGAAACGTTTTTGTCGCCGGATTGATCTTTCCATGCCTGTGCTTTGCCGGGACGGCGCTTTTGATTATTTCAGCCAGCTCGAGCGTCCCTTCCACCGGCTTCTTTTTTCTGGCCCCGATGATTTTTTTCGCAATGGCCTGCGCGTATTTTTCCTCTCCGAATCCGCGCAAAATTCCAATTAATTTTTTTTCCGGATATTTATTGATTATTTTTCCGGCGGTTAATTCATGCCCGGCGCATCCGGATTGTTTCGCGCCGGCCGCGGATAGCCGCATATCCAGCGGCGCGTCTTTCTGGAAGCTCAAGCCGTACGCTTTGTTTTCCAGCTGCAGCGAAGAATATCCGAGATCGGCCAAAATTCCGTCAACAGCCAAAACATTCATTCCCCCCAGAATGTTTTTTAGATTGGAAAAATTATCTTTTATTAAAATCAGATTACCAACTTCCGGCCGCCAAAATGTTTTCGGCCCGGATCCCGGCTTTCCGCCGGTACTGGATTTTGACAGGCGAAGAAATTTCGTAAATCTTTTTATGGAATTTATATCCGTATCGATTCCGATGAAAATTCCTTCCTCTCCCGTTTTTTTTAATATTTCGCGGGCGTGTCCGCCTCCCCCCAGAGTGGCGTCCACGAAAATGCCTCCTCTTTTTAAATTAAGCCCCGCAATTGATTCGCGCAGTAAAACCGGCTTATGCTCAATCATGATAGTAATCGATAATCAGTAATCATCCGCTGGCAGCCGCTGTATTTTTTATTCCGGACTATTTTAATAGACTCCCAGCTTTCCCAATTGTTCGGCAATTTCATCAGTATTTTTTTCCGCATTTTTTTTGTACGCATTCCATCTTTTTTCATCCCAGACTTCCAGGCGGTTATACACGCCGGCAATGATCACATTTTTTTTGAGTCCGGCGTAATTTTTCAAAAAATCAGGAATTAAAATTCTGCCCTGCTTGTCCGCTTCAACATCCACGGCTCCTGCAAGCTGCAGGCGGATGAAGCTGCGCGTGGCTGATTCCCCGACCGGCAAAGTTCCCAGCTTGCCCGCCAGCTTTTCCCAAACTTTCAAAGGATAAACAAACAAACAATTGTCCAGTCCGCGCGTTACCACCAGTTTTTTTTTGAGTTCGCCGCGAAACCTGCTTGGCACCGCCAGTCTTTTTTTTGGATCTATGGAATGCTGATATTCTCCGATGAACATATTAACTGCGGATTTGCGGCTGCATCCGAATTCCCGGATACGCGCTCAAAAATTCAAACGCATCCGTCGTTTCGAATCTGATTATCCACTTTACCCCACTTTTATTTATCTGTTCCCTATTTTATCCCACTAAGCCGCAACAAGTCAACACTGCCGCAAAAAATCAAAAAACCGCCGTTTTCAGCAGTTTCCTAAAAAGTTATCCACAGATTTTCCCCTTTATTCGGCTCTTATAATTTTTTGAAGGTGTTTTCTGAAATTCATCTCTCATCAATCCAAATCTAAATCGCCCGTGGGAATCCCCCGCTGTTGCGGCGGAAGCTTCAGTCTGGCCCGGATTGTTTTTTCACGGAAAGACAATTTTTTCCTGTCCCCAAGCCAGTCCAGATTTTCTTCTCCGATCTCGGCCATGATCACTGCGTCTGTCAGGAAAAAGCCTTTTTCCCTCAATCGCATGGCCAGTATTTTTTTGATAAGGATAATACCGGTGGCGCTGCGGTCTGTGCTGATGAATTCTTCCGCCATCTTCTGGATATCCAGGCCGCCGATTGTTCTTTCTTTCTTTATATTTTTTTCTGTGATGAAGGCGTCAATCTTTTTTTCCAAAATGTCTGCTTTAGCCTCTTCTTCAATTTTTTCGGCACTCTTTCCGATCCGCTTGAAGCTCTCTCTGTCATTAAAAAGATTTTGTTGTTCGTAATTCATAATTTTGAAATTCTTTAAACTTTTTCAAACGGATCTTCAGGATTTGGATAATTTATCGAGGTTGAACCTCGATAAATTATCGGCCATTTTCCACCCGCCTAATCAGCAAGCGGGCATTTGCAGGGTTTATTTTTTAATATTATTTTTTGCTCGGCAATGGTATTAATAAAAACTTTTTGATCACCGGCTCCGCAAGCCAATTTTTTATCAAGCGGCGAATGGTGTTTATATCCGCGCTTTTCCATTTCTTGCAATAATATTTCGTGGCGTTTATATAATGCGTGTGTTTTGCCTGTCCACCGCAAAGTTTCAGGATGCCTTGAATATCCCCCTCTGCCCTTATGCCTGGTTAAAATATTCCACAACCCGTGCAACTCCCGGTGTTCGGCTAAAAGATGTTTTCGGCACAAATGTTTTGGATGGACATCCCAAGCGCGCATACGAATTATTTACTCAAATATCTGAAACGTTGTCCGTCCAGTCGATAAATCTTTTGCAATATTCAAAGCTTCCGAAATCCCCTTCTTTTTGAGCGATGAAGTTTTCACAGCGCGCCCGTTCGCTTTTGACTGCGGATTTTAGAGTTTCATATTTTTGCGCCTGTTGAGCGATGCCTTCGGCCTCTTTGCGCAAATCATTCGTCTTTTGGATCCACCAGTAGCCATATCCCGAAGCAACCAGCGCGACAACCGCCAGCGCCAAATAGGCCTTGGTTTTGAGCGATATCTTTTTTGACCCGCCTTCCATATTCGTTTGAGGTTGATTGTTTTCCATATGGTTTAATTATAAATGATTATTTGGATTTATTCATCGTCACTGGAATTTTACCGCCATAGACGGATGAGTTGTGCCAGCTGAAAACCGGCGCTTTGCTAAAAATTTTAATACTTATTTTAATACTTACTTTGGTATGCGCTTACACTCCCGGCCCTCAATTGGACGATTGGATTTTGAGCCGGAAAAATTCAGAGTTTTCACTCTTTAACATATTTCGTCTTCTCGCAATCGCTTTTATAAACCGGCATCGTGTTGCCCCGCTCGTTCGCAGCGTCAAAAAGCTTACATTTTGCCCAACATTCCGGCGTGATCGTCATTTGCCCGTAGCTTTTGTGTTCAAATTTTGCAAACGACATAAAAAAATTCATTCAATAATAGAAACTCTATCCGACTTGAAAATATTAACCTTATTATTGTTCTCCTTTAGTTCTAAAATTTTTCCGTTTTCTGTCCAGCTTTCAACAAAAACACCAGCCACTTCTTTATCCTGGTTCAGATTGGGAAACACCAAGCCAATAAAAATATTCGTCACATCGCCAATAATGCAACCACTATCGCCTCCTGGATCGTTATATTCAACCATTATTTTAGTGCCTATTGGCACATTTATTTTCATACCCATTTTTGTTATTTGAA
>CAZUWD010000064.1:0-4024 GCA_964624015.1 uncultured Bdellovibrionales bacterium
TACCTTACGGCATTCTTTTGCGACAGACCTCCTCGCTAACGGCGCTGATATCCGCAGCGTGCAGACCATGCTCGGACATTCTTCCATTACCACTACGCAAATTTATACCCATGTTACAAACAAACAATTAAAAGAGGTGCACAAAACATTTCACGGACGAAAAAAAAATAATCCTCATTGAACGGGATTATCGCGGTGGGCCCGGCAGGGATCGAACCTGCGACCAAGCGATTATGAGTCGCGCGCTCTACCGCTGAGCTACGGGCCCCTGATGTGGTCGCTAGTGGACTCGAACCACTGACCCTCACAATGTCAATGTGATACTCTAACCAGCTGAGCTAAGCGACCGCTTTTATATTTTTTATAACGCTCCCGGCCGGCAGACAGGCAGTTAACTAAACTATGCGTCCAGAGGCGCAGGAACAAAACCATACCGTGAAAGCCTGAAATAGCACGCAATGATTTAGGCCAAGCAACAGAGAGCTTTCTAATCTTATTTTATCCCGGCTGTTTCGTCAATAAAAACCGCTGCAAGTATCCCGCATGATTTTTTATCCGGCTGGATCGGGCGCCGGGGCGGTTTTTATTTCCAGAATTTTTTCGGCAATTTTTTCTTCAGCTTTCGATCCGGCAATCTCCTTGAAAAAGAA
Organism: uncultured Bdellovibrionales bacterium; assembly: GCA_964624015.1. Lineage (GTDB taxonomy): Bacteria > Patescibacteriota > Minisyncoccia > Moranbacterales > UBA2206 > CAZUWD01. Next base: position 651 of record CAZUWD010000064.1, read on the forward strand.
AAACCAGATGCCTTGAATAAAAGTTTCGTATATGCTCCGGGAAAAGAGCCATAATGCCAGAAAAAACGCAAATCCGAAACCGGCAGCAACAGCCAATCCGGTCTTTTGAAACAATAAATAAAGTAAGCCGCCGATCATTAAAAAAATCAGAGCAATAAAAATAAATGCCAGCAAAACTCCAAAGCTGAAAATTATTCCCAAAACCAAAAAAATCAGCGACTGAACGAAGCTGGCGGCGATATTTTTCAAAAAAAGAAAATAGCCCTTTTCGATGGCATCGCGAATATTAAGATTGCTGGTAACGGAATAAAGCACAGCGAATGTTTTGGTAAAAAATGCGACTGCCAGCGCAGGAATGAAAATCAGAAAACCGAGCAGGGCGAGAATCGAGCCTATAATGTAGTTTTTGTTATAAAAAAGAAAAACGATCGGAACGGCCAGTACTGTCGCCAGGCACAAAATAAATATTCCGGTGATCAACTCCAGCATAAACACCCGCCAAAAATATTTTTTTCCCTGCAAAAACCCGGTTCGAAAAGCGGCCGGTTCGCCACGGTCAATTTGCTGGATGGATTTGATGAGTCCCGCCCGGGCAATAATTGCAATGACAGCCAGAGCCAGCAATAGCAAGAGCAAGATGATGGCGGCGACGATCATAAAACTGATATGATCCGTAAAAAAATTTGAAATACTCTGTCCGGCGCCGGTTTCCTGCATTTTATTCCAGTCTTTTTGATCAAAAAAATAATTGAATGAGCTGCCGCCGGAAAGCACAATTAAAAACCCGAACCACCAAAGAAATTTATTTTCCCAGGTTGTCCGCCAGGCCCTTTTCAAAATTTCAGGGTAGTCTATGTTTTTCATGTTTTTAGGCGGTTTTTATTTCCTCCACCTTGACTTTTTTGTTTTCCGGTTTCATTTTCGGCGCAATCCCGACAATCTCATTAAATTCATCCTGTTCAATGGTTTCCTTCTCCAAAAGAACGGCTACAAGTTTTTCCAGCAAGATTTTCTTTTCGGTTAGAATTTTTTCAGCAGACCTGTATGCATTGCCGATAAACTCAGAAACCTGCTTGTCAATTTCTTCCGCGGTTTTTTCTGAATAATTTTTTTCTTCAGAAATTTCACGGCCGAGAAAAATCAATTCTTCTTTGTGGCCGAAAGTGCGCGGTCCGAGTTCGCTCATGCCATAGCGCGTAACCATGTTGCGCGCCATCGCGGTGGCTCTTTCCAGATCATTGGAAGCGCCGGTAGTGACATCTCCGAAGCGCAGTTTTTCGCTGACATAACCGCCCAGATACACCGACAATTCGTCAATAAAATAATTTCTGGAAAGCAGGCGCCGGTCTTTTTCCGGCGCAGCCAAAGTATAACCTCCGGCCTGCCCCCGTGAAACAATAGAAACCTTTTGCACCGGATCCGCATGCGTTAAAGTCGCCCCGATAAGCGCGTGTCCGGCCTCGTGATAAGCGATGATTTCTTTCTCGTTTTCATCAATCCGCTTGCTTTTTCTCTCCGGACCAAGAATGACCTTTTCAATGGATTCAGCCAGTTCCGACATTTCAATGCTTTTTTTGTTTCTTCGCGCAGCCAGAATAGCCGCTTCATTGACCAAGTTGGACAAATCAGCTCCGGAAAAACCGGGTGTTCTTTCGGCGATAGTATGCAAATTGACTTTTTCCTGGAGCGGCTTGTTGGCGGCGTGAATTTTCAAAATTTCAAATCTCTCTTCAATGTCCGGAAGATCCATAACCACCCGGCGGTCAAATCTTCCGGGGCGGAGTAAAGCCGGATCCAAAACATCCGGACGATTGGTGGCCGCAATGACAATCACATTAGTGGTGGTGTCAAAGCCATCCATTTCTACCAAAATCTGGTTCAGGGTCTGCTCCCTTTCGTCATGCCCGCCGCCAAGGCCGGCGCCGCGATGCCGCCCGACTGCGTCAATTTCATCAATAAAAACAATGGCGGGCGCATTCTTTTTGGCTTGCTTGAAAAGATCGCGCACGCGCGAAGCGCCCACGCCCACAAACATTTCCACGAATTCCGATCCGGAAATGTTGAAAAAAGGAGCGTTGGCTTCGCCGGCGACGGCTTTGGCAATTAGAGTTTTTCCCGTGCCGGGAGGGCCTAAAAGCAATGCTCCTTTGGGAATTTTAGCGCCCAGCTTGATGAATTTTTGCGGATGCTTGAGAAATTCTACAATTTCATAAAGCTCTTCTTTAGCCTCTTTGGCGCCGGCTACATTTTTAAAAGTAATTCTTTTTTTCTTGTCTTTGGGGTCGGTCATCCGCGCTTTGGACATGCCGAAAGATAAGGCTTGGGCATTACCTCTTTGGGCCTGTCGCAACATAAACCAGATAAAAGCTCCGATTAAAAGAAAAGGCAAAAGGAAAGGCAGGACGGCGCCAAAAAAGACAGCCGCTCCGGATTCGCCTTTAATATTTATGTTTACGGCGGAAAGCTTTTCCGGATCGACATTATAGTTTTTGAGAGATTCGGTGAGTCCTGTTTCAGATTCTTTAAGAGTCTTTTCAGTCTTGCCGTCATTGAGAGTGATGGAAAGTTCATTGCCGCTGACTTCAATCTGCTTGACTTCCCCTTTATTGATCTGGGCGGCCAAAGTGCTCAGGGAAACGTCCGCCGGCTTTGTCTGGGGAGCAGAATACAGAATCATGAAGCCCGCAACGAGTAAAAAAATAAAAATGGCAAATGTCAGATTTTTGAAAAGTTTATTCACCTCGTTGGAGATTTGACAATATTATTTTCAAGGAAATAATATTTAAATCTAAATAAATGTTTATTCTGACCCGACTGGACCAGCAAAATTTCTAACCGGGTTAATTTTTGACTATGACTACTTTATCACCCTTTCGGACGAATTTCAAGTCTTTGAATATTACAACTTGCCGCTTGCTTTTCGTGCTCTTGAGAGTTTTCAAAATTTCCTCGATATGGGCGGACTCAATATTTTTGAGATCTGCTTTATGCGCGCTGATCATTTTCAAAATAATCCTCCTTTGCATGGCCGGGTGAAGTGCTAGGATTTTTTTCGCCGACCATGGCCGCGCTTTTTTCGGCTGCGAAGCTTTGCGGATGTTTTCTGACAGACTCTCGATAAAATCCAGATCTTCGGCAATCGACTGCGTCGCGTCAAAGATGGTTTCTTTGATTTTAGGATTGAAATTCTTTTCCAAAAACAGAATTAATTTGCCTCTGATCTTGTTGCGCAGAAATAAATCTTGCAAATTCGTCCTGTCCGTCCTATAAACCTTATCCGTCCTATTCAGATATTCCAAAATTTCTTTCCGTGAAATATTCAAAAGAGGGCGGATAATTTTTTCATTCTTATATTTCATCGCTGAAAGTCCTTG
>CAZUWD010000065.1:0-3993 GCA_964624015.1 uncultured Bdellovibrionales bacterium
TGATTAACTTCCGTTCGCTATTTGGAAAAAAATTATGAAAACTAGCTACCAGTTCTACATAATTCAATTTTACGCCAAAAGCATGCACTAAGCAAAATGAAACCGCCATAAATAATACCTGCAGTGTTTGGCGTAATCAATGCCGACTCGTTTCGTTTTTTTGATTTCTTTCGGGTTTATCCTAATCCCCTTCTCTATCCATAGCCTCCCGCCTCTGGCCAGATCCCAACCATTCAGTTTTTTATCTATCCTTAAAAGCTTCGCCAGCTTGGCCGGACCATTCGTTTTTCGATAATCCACGCCTTCGATTTTCACGCCGCGGATCATCGCCGCCGCCGGAAAATTTTTTCTTTCCGTGACAATATTCAGGATGTAATGCATTCCATAAACGAAATAAACATAAGCATGTCCGGCTTCCCCGTACATAATTTCCGTGCGCGGCGTCCGGCCGCGGGACGCATGGCAAGCCAAATCATTTTCGCCGGCATAAGCCTCGACATCTGTGATCATGGCGCGGATTGTTTTCTTGCCGATTTGGCGAACTAAAAAACAACCGATTAAATTTCGAGCGATCCCCAGCGTAGCGCGGCTATAAAAATTTTTCTTAAAGATATTTATATTCACAGAAAAAATCATTTCTTCCTCATTTTCTCCGTCACCCAGAATTCACCGAAATATTTTCCCAGCATCATCCGCGTCTGCGAATCAACGGCCGGCAAAGCCGAAAGAAAGGCTACCAGCGGCGACATGGACCACTGGAAAAACATTATGATATATTTGCTCCAATGGTATTTTTTCGGCTTGGGCGGAAGCGAAATCATTGAAAGCGGAATGGAAGATAACAAGCCCAAAAGAGCAATGTTCATGAGGTTTTGCGTAATAAGCGGCAGGTTGTGAGCTAAAACGCTCTGGCGAAATTCATCCCCGCCAAGGGCCAGTGGCAGCCATCCGAGAAAAGCCAGGATAAAAGAAGTGGTCGCCCAGGAATAATGGCCTTCCACCAGTTCGAAGGTTGCCCGTAGCTTTATTCTAAGCGGCACTTTCTTGTTCGGCCACAAAGCCCGCATGGTAACCGGAAAATTTTCAATGCCATACGCCCACCTCCTTTTTTGCTTGTATTGATTCTTAATCGTTTTCCAATAAGTTTCCGCCAGAACCGCATCGAGCGACACGGGCAAACGAATCGGCTGAACCTCGTAATCGCCGTCAAAATAAGCCAGGCATTTCCAATAAATAACCGAGTCTTCACTGATCATATTCACCGGCCAGAATCCCACTTTCACCAGCGTATCGAAAGGCTCCGAGTGGGAAGAAAAAGTAACCATTTCGCGGCGCGTGCTTTGGAACAAATGCCAAAAAGAGGAGCCGGTTACTACCAGCCTGACAATAGCATTGGTATCCCATAAATTGTTGTGATACATCGGCAAAGGCTGGTAGGCCCTCTGCAGTCTTTTTGGACTGGTAATGTAGGCATATGTCAGGGCCGCCAGATATTCCCTGTGCGCCACCGTATCGCAATCAAAATTAGAAAAAATAACCCGCTTGTAATCAATTTTTTTTCCGTCCAGATATTCCTGGAGCTTTTTGGCGGCAAAAGTGGCATTGGACGCCTTGCATTTCATCTCCCCTGCCGCCACAATATGGGTAGTTACAATAAAATCACGGAAAACTCCCTGGAATTTTTCAGTCAGGTACTTGACCTTGGCTATCCGGCTTTCTTCATCCTCTCTTTCTTCCGTGCCTAAAAGAATTATGATTTGCTCTTTGGGAAAATTGGAATCAGCGATCGACTGGATGGCCGGCTCGATGATTTCCGCCGGCTCGTTGGCAGTCGGTAAAAAAACCACATGTAAAATTTCCCGCCAATCCAAAATTTCTTTTTCAGTGGGCAGAAGTTTTTTTGTTTCCTCCAGGATCTTCTCCGTTCTTCTGAGATAAAGTGTCGCGGCAATTTTTTTTCTGATTTCCGCCAAAGAAACTTTTTTACGGAAATTTTTTATTTTCCAGTACCGCTCTTCGAGCTCTTTAAGATATTCCGGCAGCCGCCGGGTGTTCTGGCAACGCTCCCGCCAGTCGGTGCGCTTGCCCTCGCGCAATTGCCAGTGGGCTTTTAGGGAATAGGAAGATATGAAAATTACCCGGAAAATCCAGTATATGTCAAAAAGAATAATGAAAACCGCCGCCCAAACCGGCAGCAGCCACGAACCGGCAACCATGCCTAAAAAGGCCGACCATGTCAGCCCGCCATGCACCATCTCCAGGGAACGCTGAATTTTCCGCTCTTTGGGATTTTTTGTTTTCGGATCGGGAAACTTGAACATAAGAAAAAATTATATCTTTCGCGGACGCATAAGTCAAATGCCGCAGCCGGTATGGCTTAAATTTTCCAAACATTGTATAATTACAGTATAAGGGATAAACATAAAAAAATGAATCTCTTGGAGATTCTGTGAATCCGACAGTTCTTGCAGGATGCGCTTTTTTTCTGTTTTCCGGCGTGATTTTATTGAAAATAAGCTTATAAATTTCTTTGAATGAAATCCAAAACAAAAAATCAAATCCGGCCGGAAACGGCCTGGGGAATCATTGGGACGGTTTCTTTGGTGCTGATTGGCATCATTGTTAATGCCAGCCTGAATATGCCGAAAGAAATTATGGAACAGCTGGATAAAATTCCCGAGTCCGCGCCAGCCAATAAGCAAACTGCGGCCCGGATTCTTTTTGCCAGCAACGGCAAAAGGGAAATCTATAAAATACAAAGGGACGACGGAAAATGGGTGGTCATTATTGACGGGCAGGAAAGCGGGGCTTATGACAGTGTGGACAATGCCGTTTTCAGCCAGGACGGCAAGCACTTTGCCTTCAGCGGCACAAATGGCGATGAGACGGAAGTTGTCCTGGATGGAAAAGCGCAAGAAGGAAAATATAAAAATGTTATTGAAATCGTATTTAATCAAAATGGCGATAAGCTCGCTTACGTGGCCGTGGATAAAAACGGAAAAAGCATGGTTATAGTCAACGGACAAAGCGGCAAAACTTACGACGAAATCGGAACTCTAAAAACAAGCAGCGGAGAAAGCTATATTATTTTCAGCCCCGACGGAAACAGCTATGCTTATAAGGTCACGGTCAACGGCCAGACTTTCGTGGTCGTCAACGGCAAAGAGGAACAGGCTTATTCAGATATTATTAATTTCAGTTTTAATTCCGACGGTTCGTATTCTTATACCGCCATCAATCAAAGCGGGCAGCAGATTACGATAATCAACGGCCAGAAAGTTACCGGCAATAATCTGCCGCCCAGCCCTCCCGCTTCCAGCGGTTCATCCGGAGGATCATCTGACAATTCCGGCAATGCTTCCCCGAAATACAAAGGCAACCGTTTTAAAAATGACATTAATCTCGATCCCAACCGCACTACCAATCCCGGATGCAACAGCAATGATTGTAATTTCTAGAACACTCTTAAGAAATGCTTATTGTGAAAAATTTTTCACGAGAACTTGATTAATTATATTCAATATGGTATTCTTGCCAATGTTATTTTTTGCCGCGTTTCCGCCCAAGGCGGACGGCTTAGTCTAGTCCAGCCCGTCTCGACTCGCGGAGACCACTTGTCGACGCGAGGCGGGGACGCCAGGTTTCAATAAAAATAAAATTTAACATATGCCGCGTTCGTCTAGCCCGGTCCAGGACGCCAGGTTTTCATCCTGGAAATCAGGGGTTCGAATCCCCTACGCGGTACCATTAAAAAAGCTTCTCCCGGGAGAAGCTTTTTTAATGGTGCGGTTATACCGCGAAATTCGAACTTTTTTTGAAAAAAATTCTTAGCCTCCATGCCCCGCTTCCGCCCGCAAATTTTGAAGAAATTTGCGTCCCAAAACAGAAAAATTTTCTCTACATTTTTTTGATGTCGCGCGCCCAAATTTTTTCAAAAAGAAAAAAAATTTTTTGTTTTGGATTTTTGCGAAAGCAAAAGGGCGGAAGCGGAGC
>CAZUWD010000066.1:0-3957 GCA_964624015.1 uncultured Bdellovibrionales bacterium
TGCTTGATCTTGAAGGCGGTAGTGCTGCCTATTTGCAGTACACTTATGTACGTATTCAGTCTATACTGCGTAAGGTAGCGGATTCTTACCCGGGTGAAACGGAACAAGTTCTTAGTGAGAGTGAAATTTCATTTAAGGCTGGTTCTGAGTTTTCTTTGGCTAAAAAGCTCATGATGTTTCCGCAGATTATCGCAAAGGCTCAGAAGACGGATTCTCCGCACGACATATGCGTGTATCTTGAGGAGCTGACGCTGATTTTCAACAGTTTTTATAACGAGGTTTCTATACTCAAAACTGAAGATCAGAACTTGAGAGTATCCAGGATCATGCTTAGCAAAGCAACGGCCAATGTTGTTAAAAATGGTCTTGCATTGCTGAACATAAGAGTACCAGACAGGATGTAGGTAGCAATTAAAATCGATTTTTAAAAGGAGGTGATTTTTGTGACTGATCCTTGTAATTATGCGAACGCATTTTGGAATGGTGCTACTTACATGGAGGGAATGAGGGGTGTGCCCATGCTCTATCGGCTATCCCCAGTAATCCTTGTGATAGTGCTTATTACTGTACTTTATCTGTATCGCAAGTGCTGTAGTAAAAAAGAATCCAGATAAATCTGGGATGAGGGGTGTCAATAGACACTCCTCTTTTTTATTTTACTTAATGTTGTTAAAATGCTAGTATATTCCATGTAGTTCCGTTTTTTAGGAATAATATGGAATAAAATGAATTTGGCAATCATCTAATAATCGTCTAATTTGCGTCTATATAAATGCAATCATGAAAGAAGAGGAAATCAAAAAAATAGCAGATGACATAAATGATGCTAATTTCAACAGCTTACTTCAGTGGAATAAATCAGGGGTAGTTTTAAAGGTAGAAATATTGGCTAGTGATAATTCTTGTGAAAATTGTAAAAGTCAAAATGGCAAAATTTATACGATCAGTGAGGCTATAAAAAATAAACCCTTGCCATGCAAGAATTGCAATAATGAGATGTATGGTTATTGCAGATGCACATATTTGCCAGTCGTAGAATAAATTTGTAAGAAGTAAATTTATGAAAAAAAAGATACTTATAATGACATTGCTCTTGGCAGTTGTGGCTGTTGGAATATTGTTGTATGGGAAAAAACAAAATCCAAAGCAGTCACCTCAGGAATTAAGAATGCAACGAGATATTTCAGAAATTCGCAAGTTTGCTGGTTCTGCAAATTTGGCGGTTCAGTTTGAAAGCGAGAGCAAATCATCAAACGGTTTGAATGTCCCGGTGAATATATACTACTCTGGTGCTGACCGATACGAAATTGATGCTAATGGAAAAATTGTTGAATTTAGTTCTCGTAATCTACCAATTGGAAGTGAAAATGAAAAAGTTATAAATAACGATCCTCGCTACTCTCAGCAGGATTTGGAAAATATGGCTCGCCAGTTTATTATTAAAAATGCGTCTGAAGTAGGTTTGGAAAAACTGACTCTAGATCAGAATATTAAGGAAAGCGGAAGCATAAAGAACTATTTTTTCAGGTGGGAAGACAAAGCCAGAAAAACCACTGAAGGATATCCATTTATTCAAGTGGGATTTTCGCAGGGAGGAACCTTGCTGAATTATGTTGATACCTTATAGTCTTTAGTATTCAAAAACTTGACAAAAAATGACATTATGCTATAGTATCGTTATGAAAATGTCGCAATATCAAAAGCAAAAAATAGAGGAACAGTGCGAGAAGGCTATGGAGCTGTACAAAAAAGGGCTAACGACTAGGGAAGTTGGGAGAGCTTTGGGCAAGAGTCACACATGGGCTTGGAATGCTGTTCGGAGGTTGTCCACAGCTGGAGCTAGTGACAAGAGTTGACAAAATAGCTGATCGATGTATAATAACAGTGTAAATTAAAAATCTTCAGAGTTTTGCATTATGGATTAGCGCCTCAGACAGTTTGAGGCAATCACTTATCCCTTCAGTGGGCGAAAAGATAAGATGGGAGCCACGGCGCAATGAAAATTATTAAGAAAAGCTTAAATTAGCGTAAAAAAACACCCTGGTGGTGTTTTTTAAAAACTTCAGCGTGCAAATCCGAACAAGCCAATTTTTTCCGGGAAAATGAGCGAAAATATTTTCGAAGAGTCGCCATCTCGGTCAATGAAAAAAATATTTTCAAGGGAGTGATTATAAACAATAAAAGGCTGGTCGGTGGAAAGCGAGGTTATATCCTGGCAATTGCGTCGGTCGCGCGGGTCAAGCTCGATTATTTTAATTTTATTGCCGGTAGTAAAAATTACATGTTCATAATCCTTGAACCATTGGGCGTTGCGGATCGGTTCGGAATAGCGGGTTATATTTTGAATCTCGTTCTCGCTGCGCGCTGGCTGGACATTCCAGTCGCGCAGAAAATAAACAGAAAGCTCATTACCGGTCCAGAAGAGCAGTTTTTTGCCGTCGTTAGAAAATTGCATTCCCCTCACTGAATCTCCGATTTTTCTGAAATATTCCTGACGCCCGCCTTTGTTTTTTACAAAAAGCCGTCCCAATTCATCCAGAAAAGCGATGCGGGCTTCATCGTAGATAATTAATTTTTCGGTGGCCAGCGGCGCGTCTTGCGGAAAAGTTTCGGTAATTTGTATTTTTCTTCCCTGGCCGTCAAATTCCGAGCGGTAAACCAACTCGTTCGGTTTTTGCGAATAATACACGTGCGAACGGGACAATTCAAAAGCGGATACTTCCGGAGCAATAAGCGTTAACGCGTTTTTGTCGCGAATATCCGCCCGAAAGAGGGAGTTTTCGCTCAGGAAAAAAAGAAAATTTTTGTTTTGGGGATCCCAGCGCAAATCGCGGATATTATTCAAGCCGATGAAGTCATTGAAATTAAAAGATTTTTTTTCTGCGATATCAATGATGAAGTAAGCGGTCGCAACAACAGGATCTTCTCCGGATTTGGAAGCCGGAACGGTTATTTCGGCCGGTACGGAAAGAAAGTCTTTTTTTGGCGACCATTCAATATTTTCATCCAGTTTTTCCACTGGAAAATGCGCTTTCACAAAGGAAAATTCGTTGATATTTGAATTGCCGCGGATGTCGAGGATTTTCAGAGAAAATTCATCTGGAAAATTTTTTATCCAGGCGATAAAATCGTTTTCAGGTGAAATGAAAAATTTTTCAACCCCGGAAGAGTTATAAGCTGTATGATCGTAGTTTTCGCGCGCCAGCAACACATTCCAAAATTCAGTGGAAACCCCGCTGTGCACATCAACGCGCTTGGTCCATTTCTGAAATCCGGGGGCGCTGACAGCCAAGTCATAGGTTCGCGGAACGAGTCCGGTAATATTCAGCGAGGAATTTATGCGGTTGACGCTGGTGCTCTGTTCTTCTCCGTTGATAAAAATATCAATGTCAGCCGGATTAGTTTTGATGGTGACAGTTCCGGAATGCACAAAAACGCCCCGATCGGAATCGAAGCGGTAACCCCGGGCGTAAAGGACAATGACCGGAGCGACGACCAAAAACAAAAAAACCAGCGTCCAAAAAAACAGCTTCCGGAAAGGCTTTTCCATGCTCCAATGGTAGCCGTAAAATTGACAAAAGTCAAACCGCGGGCTATACTAATTTATGTAATAATTATGGAATATTTTATGCTGGCAATAATTAAAACCGGCGGAAAGCAATATAAAGTCAAAGTCGGCGACAAAATTAAAGTTGAAAAATTGAAAGGCGAAGCGGGGGATATTATTTCTTTCGGCGAAATTCTGTTCATTGGAGACGAGAAGTCGGTCAAGGTCGGCGCGCCGGTCGTTTCAGGTGCCAAAGTTGAAGGTAAAATTATCAAAACTGCCAAACAGAAAAAGGTCACCGGCATCAAACACAAAGCCAAAAAAAGATATCTGGTGAAGTTCGGCCACCGGCAAACGCTGACGGAAGTGGAGATAATGAAAATTGCGTAAGTAATTTTCATTATCCTGAG
>CAZUWD010000067.1:0-3950 GCA_964624015.1 uncultured Bdellovibrionales bacterium
TAATCAAGAGAATTTTTAAGGAATATTTTTCTTATTCCATTTTGTTTTATGTTGACCATTCGTTTCGCTAGAGTCGGAAAAAAGAATCGCGCGCAATTCCAGATTGTGGTGCAGGAGCACGCCATCGCTCCAGGCGGACGCCATGTTGAAATTTTGGGTTCGCACGATCCGCATCATAAAAAAACCGTCCTGAAAGAAGAGCGGATAAGATATTGGCTGGAAAAAGGCGCCAAGACTTCCGATACGGCGCACAATCTTTTGGTTTCAAAAGGAATCATTTCCGGAGAAAAAAGAAAAGTGAAAATGCCGAAAAAGGCCGAAGAAGCAAAGCCTGAAGAAAAAGCGGGGGAACGGAAAGAGGAAGCTAAGCCTGAAGAAAAGTCGGAAGAAAAAACCGAAGCGCCGGCGGAAGAAGCAAAGACAGAATAGGAATTGACAAATTTTTTGAATTAAATATACTAAAACTATCCACAGACAGAGGGCGAATGCGTAAGTCCCTCCGAGGAAATATCGAAGCTCGATGCTTTGGCTGTGATTTGTTCGCAGCTTTTATTTTTTAGCAGATTGATCCCGCAGCCAATTCCAATAAAATTTGGATTGACAGGAGGTTATTATTGCGGATTCGCCTGCGACTAGGTGCAGACAAAAGATAAATTAAAATAGCGAATTGGTGCGGGATGCCCATTTTTCTTCCTGCTCGCTTCGCTCCGGACAAAAATGGCACAAACTAAACAGCAAAAAGAAGCGTTGGTAAAAAATCTGGCTGAAAAACTCAAAACTTCCAAGGCGGTGGTCTTTTCCGATTACAAAGGTTTGCAAGTAAAAGACATGACTGTGCTCCGGCGCGAATTGCGCGCGTCCGGTGTTGAGCTGCAAGTTTTAAAAAAGACGCTCATCAGTCTGGCGCTCAAAGACGCCGGTATTGAAATGGATGTTAAAAAACTGGAAGGACAAATTGCAGTGGCTGTATCCGCGGGAGATGAAGTGGCAGCGGCCAAAATTATTGCCAAAGCGGCCAAAGCCAATGAAAATTTGAAAATAGTCGGCGGGATTTTGGGTGTCAAGGAGTTGGCTGCCGAAGAAGTCAATGCTCTAGCCAAGTTGCCTGGCAAGGAAGAATTACTGGCTAAGCTGGTTGGCACGCTTAACGCTCCAATTTCCGGATTCGCCAATGTTTTGGCGGGAAATTTGCGCGGATTGGTGCAGGTTTTGAAGGCGATCGGTGAGCAGAAGGCTTAACATCGCAATCCCGCACCAAATTCCAGCAAAGATTTCTCAAGTGTGAAATTTATACTGCGAATTCGCCTGCGGCTGATGATTAATAATAATTTAATAATTTAATTGCGAATTGGTGCGGGATGCTCATTTTTGTAGCCGCTCGTACCTCGCGGACAAAAATGGCAAAAGAAGATGTAGTCGTTCCGGAAAAATTCCAAAAGCTCGTTTCGGAAATCGAGAAAATGAGCGTCTTGGATCTTTCCGAACTGGTAAAAGTGCTCGAAGAAAAATTCGGGGTTTCGGCGGCGGCGCCTGTGATGATGGGAGCAATGCCGGCCGGAGCCGGAGCGGGTGAGGCGGCAGTTGAGGAAAAAACCGAGTTTGATGTCGAAGTGACGAATGCCGGCGCCTCCAAGATCAATGTGATTAAAGCAGTGCGCGAAGTGACAGGGCTGGGCCTCAAGGACGCTAAGGATATGGTGGATGCGGCGCCGAAAGTAATCAAAGAGAAAGTGGCCAAGAAGGATGCGGAAGAAATAAAGAAGAAGCTGGAAGAAGCCGGAGCGACCGTGACTTTGAAATAACGTGATTTTTAGCCAAAATAAAAACCTCCTTCCGGAGGTTTTTATTTTGCCGACATTTTAAATTTTACATTTGTTCTGCTATCGCAAACAAATGTAAAATTTAATAATTCAATTAATTTGATATTATTGGTTGCTGTTGGCGCCGGATGGAGCGGTTGGATTTTGTGCCGTCATAATTTTTTGATTTTCGGCCTGGCTAAAATTTTTTTTCCGCTGTTTTTAAGCGGCTGTCCGGGCCGGACGGCCGCCTGTTCGGTTTCCCAAAATTTTTTAACCATAACCAGCGGGTTTAATTTCGTGTCCTCCCGGAAAAATTCCATTCGGATATTTTTTTGTTCGGCTTTACTGAGGCCCTTCATCAGCCGGACGGCCGCGTGGCGGGGCGCGAAAAGATAAATCTCCTTGAGCTTGTGTTCCGTAAGGATAACATGGACAATACTGTGAAATTTTTTCTGGAATTTTTTCTTAAGGTCTTCGATATAACGCCCTTTATGCGAAACCGCGGCCAGGCTTTGCAGTCCGCCTTTGCGCCCGACAAATGCCTGCTTTTCACGAGCTTCGGTGCGCGGCGGCATTTTTATTGTTTCGCGGAGTTTCAGCCGGCCGGCGAAAGCGAGATAAAAGTTGGCTTCATATTCGCCGGCTGTCACAAAAAGCGCCGGCAGTTTTTCAAATTGTGGAAGTTTTTTGGGAATTTGCATGCGGTTCATGCTATTAATTACGGCCGTATTTTTCGCGGCCTGCTGCTTGCATTGTTTGCATTATCTATTACAAATGTTCTTCTTGCAATATAACAAAAAGAGCCTTGTATTAGCAGTTATGAAAAAAAGTTTAATTGCCGCCGCGGCAGCCGCAGTTTTATTGGTTGTTGCTTACGGCGCATATTTCTATTGGAGCAATTTGCGCGGAGTCGGTCCGGCTTTGCGTGAAGCTCCGCGTGATATTGCTGACATAATTCCGCCAGCCGGCGACAGTGCGCCGCCGTCCGGACAAAACAGCACCGGCATGCCGCTTTACCTGCCGGACGGTTTTTCAATTTCCATATTCGCCAGGGCTTTGCCGGCGGCGCGCGTGATGCTTTTTGACCGGGAAGGCAATGTGTGGCTTTCGCGGACGCGCACGGGGCATGTGTCTCTTCTGGAAATAAAAAGCGGGCGGTCCGTTTCGCAAAACGATATTTTTCGCAATCTCAAAAATCCTCACGGATTGGCATTTGATCCGGACGACACGGGTGTTTTGTATGTTGCCGAAGAGGATAAAATTTCCAAAGCGCTGATCGGAACCGAAGCACCGCTTCAAAAAATCGCCGATTTGCCCGCGGGCGGCGGCCATTTCACGCGAACTTTACTTTTTGACCCGGAGGGGAAGCTCTATGTTTCCATCGGCTCGTCCTGCAATGTCTGCGCCGAAAAAGACGCGCGGCGCGCCAAAATATTTTCCCTGAATAAAGACGGAAGCGATTTCCGCGAATTCGCGCGTGGGTTGCGCAATGCCGTGTTCATGGCGCTTCATCCAGCAACGGAAGAAATCTGGGCAACGGAGATGGGACGCGATCTTTTGGGCGACGATATTCCGCCGGAAGAAATCAATGTTGTGCGAGCGGGCGGCGATTACGGCTGGCCGAATTGCTATGGCGATAATATTCACGACGACGATTTTGATTCTGCCGGAAAAGTTTCCTGCGCGGGCAAAATCGCGCCGCACATTTCTTTTCAGGCGCATTCGGCGCCGCTGGGCTTGGCGTTTGTGCCGGAAAATTCCAACTGGCCGGAAGAATACAAAAATAACCTCCTGGTCGCTTATCACGGATCCTGGAACCGCAGCGTGCCGACGGGATATAAAATTGTAAGATATAAGTTGGACGCAGGCGGCAACATACTGGACAAAGAAGGTGAGGATTTCATAACAGGATGGCTTCAAGGCAATGAAGCGCTGGGCCGTCCGGTGGATTTGAAATTCGGCCCGGACGGTGCGCTGTATGCGACTGACGACAAAGCGGGAGTGATTTATAAGGTGGAATACAGACCTTGATTTTTATTTGAAATTAGTGCAGAATCTTATACAGGACTTGCTCGTCTTGTTTTTTAAATTGGGGAGTAGCTAGGCGGCCCGTCTCGTCCGAGGCGTCCGAGCCGAGGCGGATAAGGC
>CAZUWD010000068.1:0-3892 GCA_964624015.1 uncultured Bdellovibrionales bacterium
CGAAGCTTGCACTCGGATAAGAAAAACCCCGAGCGTAAGCTCGGGGATATTTATTCTTCAGGACTGAGTTTTAGAGGACTAGCTCTGAGAAACAGAGTCCTGAGTGACTTGCGCGCAAGCCGAGGGATTGTCGTCATTCCAGCCATAGTCGAGCCAGCTGTAGCTCCAGTTCCACTTACCACCGTCGTTCCGGTAGAGATACAGCACGTAGCGGTAGCCGTACGGGTAGCGAAGAACCTGACCCATGAAATCCAGGAATGTGATCTTGTAAGTTCGATAGATCCACTCCAGAATACTGTTTTCCTTGTTAGCCCGATAGTCTTCCAACAGACCAAGGAAAGTATTGCCTCCGAGACGGATCAGATTGGCTATTTCCTTCTGGCGACGAAGTTTTTCTTCGCCCTTGATCGACTTCTCGCCTTTTTTGAGATTTGTCTCAAAGCGAAGCTTGGAAACATCAATCTCCGTCAAAGCAAGTCCACGAGGATCAATGTCTTCCTCGCCGGAAAGCCCGTCGCCGTCAGCCGGCCCCCTCCATATCGCCCAATCCTTACTCAAAAAACTGGCGGGGTCAAACGGCTTTGTTGTGATTGATTTCGGGTCTCCGAAAATAAACCGGCAACCGTTCCTTAGAAAATTAGTAAACCGCTGCCCGGCTCCTTTGGGATCACGCACAATTGCGTCCTGCAAACTAGACAGATCGAAGTCAATATCTGTCCAGTTGGCATTTGTTGCCAATGCGGCCATTACCTGATGGGATTGGTCAATTGTGATTTTTCCCATGGCAAACCTCCTTGTAAAAAAACATTTTTCCAGTTAAAAACTGGTATCAGAGCCCCGCTAAGCGAGGTTAATTTTCAATTATAGCGCATTTGAAAGAAAAAGTCAAATGCTTGCGCCGCTTTTTGGCTTAAATAAAGTATTTTATATATAAAAAGCAGTTTTAATCTGCCATTTAACAAAATCTAGTTTCTAATAGGTGTCATTTTCTCGCATATGCAACAATCTGACACTTTTTTAGTTGCTTTGTTTTTCACTCAGAATGTAAACATTTTCCAAGAGACAAGCAATGGTAACCGGACCCACGCCACCAGGAACAGGCGTGATATAGGAAGCTTTATTCTTGACCGAATCAAAATCCACATCGCCCAATACTTTCTTCCCGCGTTTGGTGATACCGCCGTCGATGACAATTGCGCCCTTTTTAACCATATCAGCTTTTACAAACCGCGGTTTTCCGATCGCCGAAATTAAAATATCGGCCTTTTCTGTCCGCTTCAGTATACTAGAATACTGAAGTGATTTATTTTTTAAGATTAAATATTCAGATTTTATTTTTTTCTGCTTCAGCATATTTGCCATTGCCCCGCCAAAAATTTTTGAGTTTGTCAGAATGACAGCTTTTTTGCCGACCAGCTTCTGTCCGTTATTTTCAATCAGTTTAACAATCGCCCTGGGAAAAACCGGCTGCAATTTGTTTTTTCCGAAAAATCCATCAGCGTCTTTCTTTGGATTAATAGCCTTTATAATTTTTTGTGTTTGAAATTTTTTCGGCAACGGCAATTGCACAATGATGCCGCTTGCTTTTTTGTCGACATTTAAATCATTTATTTTACGAATAATGTCTGCTTCATTGATTCTTTCAGAAAATTTATACAAATAAAAATTTATACCGACTTTCCCGGCCGCCTTTTTTTTCAAATTCGCATATATTTTTGAAGCTTCATCATCGCCAATCAGAATTACGGCCAAGCCCGGCCTTGAATCATTTTGCCTGATTTCCGTTTTGACTTTTTTTAAAATTTTGCCGGCGATTATTCTTCCTTTGAGCAATTTCATAAAAACTTTATTTATATCGCAACGCGTCCAGCGGATCAATTTTGCTCGCCCGCCGCGCCGGCACAAATCCGGTTACCAAGCCCACGAAAGCGGCAAAAATTATAATCGTCAGCACAAACCATGGCGGACTGTAAAAAAGCCTCACCGCCTCCCCGCCAAAACGCGTGGCGATCAAATTGACCAGCCAATTAACCAGTTCGCTTTCCAATAATCCGATAGCCACTCCGCCCAAGCCGCCCAAAAAACCCATGATGGTAGCCTCCATGATAAACATGGTGGAAATGGCTCTGTCGGAAGCCCCGATAGATTTCATGATGCCGATTTCTTCTGTGCGCTCCAGAAGTGCGATAGTCATAGTATTGAACATTCCGATGGCGCTGACTACCAGTGCTATGAAGCCGAAAAGCATCAATACGATTTGGACGATTCTGAAAATTTTGTTAGCCTGATCTACCGTATCAGACAAGGAAGAAACCAGAAGCTCCTGCTTTAAAATATTTTCACGAACTAAGGGCATAAAGGCCTGCGAAGAACATTTCACCTTGACTTGGGCAAATTTGTCAACAACCAAGCCGTCGAATACGCCGGAATTCACATAAACGATATTGTCTTCTCCATCCATCACGCCGGAAATTTTGAATTTGCCGGAAGCGTAACCCAGAGACTTCGCTTCCTTGAAAGGATTTTTTTCTTCCGAAACGAAGAAAGTCAGCTCAATTTCTTCGCCCACCATTTCTTCCGCTTCTTTTTTGCCAAAAACACGTGCGATTCCAGAAGTTATCAGCACATTTTTTGGCTCTTCTTCATTAAGCGTTTTGCCCTTTTTTATCTTATATCCTCCCAATCTCAAATAGGCGGGAGCAATGACAGCCGCGCTTAAGTCAGCCGACAGATTTCCATTTTTCCCCCGCGCCACCAGATAAAAGGCCGGACTCACTTCGGAAACTCCTTCCATAGCCTCGATTTTTTTCAGCATATTAGCATCAAGACTATTCAGGCCTTCTTTGCTTTCGGAAACATCCAGCGTCAAAAGCGAATCCGAAGTGGTAATTTTTTCCAAAAGTGTTTTTTGCAGCCCGTAACCGAAAGAAACAAGAAAGAGAATGGCGCTGATGCCTATCCCCATGCCCAAAATTGTCAGGAGTGTCCGTGAGGTGCGGGCCTTGAACATCCGCGTGGATAATTTGAATAAATCACCAAATCTCATAATTTTAGCGGGAAATTTTATGTTCCAGTCTGCAAGCTCCAGCCCGCAGAGGGGCTTATTCCGAAAAATTTCTTATCCCGTATACTTTAATAGTAATATTATTTCGACCTCTTTGACTATTCTTTCGGCCGTACCTCTGTAAAGCCCAACTCCGCCCACATCCCTCGGAGCGTCCAATCGCTCTTCAAGGCCAAAACAATCAATGCGATTTTCAACTCGCAATTTCAAAAAGGAGACTAGGCGATCTTTTCCTTCAGGATCAAGTTTCAATCCGAAACGGCCAATCAAGTAGCCAGTTAATAAATTTATCGATTCTTTTTTGTCTCTTGAAAGAATTTCAACCTGCCGCATAATTTCACTTGCGCTTTCGGCAAAAGATCTGGCACGAGTCTTGTTCCAGCCGGCGCCGCCTTCATCCAAATCTATATCGAGATTTTTTTCAAAAGTTTTCATATCCAGATTTTTAAACAAAAGCTCTTTCAGAAGATTTTCCGCGACCTTTAATTGCTCTTCCGTCAGTTCGGAAATTATGTGCGAAAGCAGCTGCTTGGCTTTGTAGGGAACCAATAATCCCCCGATTTGTTGCGGAGAAAAATTACGGAAGGTTCTCATCAATAATTTAAGTTCGTTGGAAATAATGCTGGGCTCGGCTATTATTTCCTCGCGAACGATTTCCTTGGGGCGCTTTTCCTCGTTGACCTCCTCGCTGACAATCTGTCCGTCTTTCATATGAATGACTCGATCTGCGTAAAATAAATGCTCCGCGTTGTGCGTGACTAAAATGATTGTTTTTTTGTCTATTTCGTTCAAATCTTTGAGAATTTGCATCACATTTTCAGCCGATTC
>CAZUWD010000069.1:0-3864 GCA_964624015.1 uncultured Bdellovibrionales bacterium
TGATCGTCAGCATTTCCTGCAGGGTATAAGCCGCTCCGTAACCTTCCAGCGCCCATACTTCCATTTCTCCAAAACGCTGTCCGCCAAATTGCGCTTTGCCGCCCAAAGGCTGCTGGGTAATCAGGGAATACGGACCGATCGAGCGCATGTGTATTTTGTCATCCACCAAATGATGGAGTTTCATCACATACATGACTCCGACTGTGGATTCATTGTCAAAATATTCTCCCGTCCGGCCGTTGACCAGTTTGATTTTTCCCGATTCCGGCAATTCGGCTTTGCGCAGTTCTTCTTTAATTTGTTTTTCAGATATGCCTTCAAGTGCCGGGGTAGCCGCTTTATAGCCTAATTTCAAAGCCGCCCAGCCGAGATGGGTTTCCAAAATTTGCCCGATGTTCATGCGGGAAGCCACTCCCAGGGGATTCAGAATCATGTCTACCGGCGTTCCGTCCGGAAGGTACGGCATGTCTTCCACCGGAGCTATGCGCGAAATCACGCCTTTATTGCCGTGCCGTCCGGCCAGCTTATCACCCACTGAGATCTTTTTAAGTTGCGCCACAGAAACCTGAATTTGCTGAATGACGCCTGTTGACAGCTTATCGCCTTGTTCGCGTGAAAAAATCTTGATATCAACTATTTTTCCGTATTCGCCATGGGGAAGATACAGAGAGGAATCTTTTACATCCCGGGATTTTTCCCCGAAGATGGCGCGCAATAATCTTTCTTCACTGGTCAGATCGCCTTCTCCCTTGGGTGATATTTTCCCGACCAAAATATCGCCGGAGGTTACCTCTGCTCCAATACGGATAATTCCAGTTTCATCCAAATTTTTCAGCCTTTCTTCGCCGATATTGGGAATATCGCGGGTGATTATTTCCGGTCCCAATTTTGTGTCGCGCACGTCAATGGAAAAATCTTCAATGTGAATTGAGCTGTAGCGGTCGTCCTGG
Organism: uncultured Bdellovibrionales bacterium; assembly: GCA_964624015.1. Classification (GTDB taxonomy): domain Bacteria; phylum Patescibacteriota; class Minisyncoccia; order Moranbacterales; family UBA2206; genus CAZUWD01. Next base: position 951 of record CAZUWD010000069.1, read on the forward strand.
ACCAGTTTTTCCGAAATAATAACTGCGTCTTCATAGTTGGAACCTTCCCAGGGAATAAAAGCCACCGTTACATTCTGTCCGAGAGCCAATTCGCCGTGATCAGTTGAAGCTCCATCCGCCAACAGTTGTCCTTTTTTGACCGTGTCACCTTTGTTGACGCGCGGAATCTGGCTCATGGAAGTAAAAGCGTTGGATTTCACAAAGCTTTGCAGACGGTATTCTCTTTTGTAATACGGTTTTTTTCCTCCATCCTGCTTTGCCGAAACTTCTTCCTTGACGACAATATGGTCGCTGTCCACCTCCACAACTTCACCGTTCTGGCGGGCAATCACTACCTGCCCGGAATCCGCTGCTGCTTTGTCCTCAATGCCCGTTCCAACAAGCGGGGCTTGCGGTTTGACGCAGGATACCGCCTGACGCTGCATATTTGAACCCATCAAAGCCCGGTTTCCATCGTCATGTTCCAAAAAGGGAATAAGAGAGGTTGCCACAGAAATCATCTGCTTGGCGGAAACATCTATGTAATCGATTTTGTCCGCCTCTATTTCAGCTGCATGGCTTTTGACCCGCGCTTCAACAACAGTATCCAGAATATTGCCGTGCTCATCCAGCTTTATTCCCGAGTGAGCTATGTTTTTCCGGTCTTCAACAGTAGCATTTACATATTCGATTTCCCGGCTGACCCATGGCTTAATCCGCACCGTCGCTTTCTTTTTATCTTTGGCAATTTCTCCCGCCAGTTTTTCACCGATAAAAGTTCCTTCTTTGGCTGATGGCAAATTTTCATTTAAAATCTTGTTGAGCAATTTATTTTTGTCATTTTCAATTTCATGATAGACCTTGAGATACGGGGTTTCCAAAAATCCAAAATCATTTATCTTTGCATAAGTGGCCAAATGCCCGACCAGACCGATATTGGGGCCCTCGGGAGTTTCCACCGGACAAATGCGGCCGTAATGCGAATGATGAACATCGCGCACTTCAAAGCCGGCTCGTTCACGCGTAAGCCCGCCCGGACCCATGGCGGAAAGCCTCCTCTTATGCTCCAGCTCTGCCAGCGGATTCACCTGATCCATGAACTGCGACAATTGGGAACTGGCAAAAAATTCTTTTATGGCAGTGGCGATTGGGCGCGAATTTATGAGTTGTCCGGGAACCACCGTCGCAATATCGCAAGTGCTCATCCGGTCTTTTATGTTGCGCGCCATCCGGGCAAATCCGACACGCAATTTGTTTTGGACCAGTTCGCCAACAGCGCGCACGCGGCGGTTGCCCAGATGATCAATATCATCCGCCGTTGCAGCCGGATTGTTGTTTAATTTCATTATTTCTTTCACTATGGCAACCAGGTCTTCCCGGCGCAAAACGCGGTATTCTTCCGTATCGGGAAAGTTATTTTCCAGGCGCTGATTCAGGCGATAGCGTCCAACCGAGCCAAAATCGTATCTTTCAAAATCAAAAAACATGGCATCAATCATCTGCTTGGCATTGTCCGCCGTAGCCAAATCGCCCGGCCTGATTCTTTTATAGACTTCCTTGTATCCTTCCGCTTGATTCTTGGCTGTATCTTTGGCGATCGTTTGGCTGATATAGCCGACCTCGCTCCGGTCAACATCCTTGAAGAGTTCCAATAATTCTTTGTCAGTCGCATAGCCGAAAGCGCGCAGGAGTGAAGTAACGGGCACTTTTCTTTTCCGGTCAATTTTCACCGAAAGCACTCCTTCAATATCAGTATCGATTTCCAGCCAGGCGCCGCGATTGGGAATTATTTTGGCGCCAAAAAGTTTCTTGCCTTTTTGGTATTTCATCGCGAATAAAACACCCGGGCTTCTGATCAGCTGGCTCACGACTACGCGCTCAACGCCGTTGATTATAAAGGTGCCGCGATCCGTCATAATCGGAAAATCGCCAAGATATATTTCCTGTTCTTTTATTTCGCCGGTTTTTTTGACAAGTAATCTGACTTTGCAGCGAAGCGGCGCTTCGTAAGAAATGTTTTTATTTTTGGCGGTTATTTCGTCATATTTGGGCTCATCCAGATAATAATCCGTAAAACTCAATTCCAAATCTTTTCCGGTAAAATCGGAAACCGGATTGACTTCTTCCAAAAGCTCCCGTAAGCCCTTTTCCAGAAACCAGTTATAAGAATTTATTTGAACTTCAATCAAATTGGGCAGAGATACCATGGAAACATTTTTAAAAAACTTCCTTTTCGACAAAGAAGATTGGGAACTGAAAGAATCTTTGACTTTCAATTCCTTTTGGGTTTTGAGCATAAAAACAATACTCACCCTCGCTTATTCCGTTGAATTTCTAAGGAATAAGGCTGTCTGATGAGATTATGATTAAGGTAATTAGTTTCTTTTATTGAACGAAAGCAAAATATTTCTTTATCCGCCTGCGTAATTCAAAACATCGCAGGCAGATTTTATTTCCCACAAAAGTGGGGGGGCTGCCTTCAAGAAGTCCTAATTCGTGAAACGAAGACATCCCGATTTTATCGGGATTTGACAAATGTATGTTCATTATATAGTTATTTTTACTGTTGTCAAGAAATAATTTACTTTTTTGCCAAAATTCTTATCAAAAATATTTTTTTCCTTATTTAAGCCTTATTTTTTGCGCATTTGCTCCCGCGACCATCCAAGGCCATCACGGATCCCGAAGTTATCCACAATTTTTAGAATTTGCAGCCGAGTTTTGATTTTTTTTGGTTTTTCGAAATCCAATTCCAGGTTTTTGCTGTTATCTTGGCAATGCGACAGGTGGTAAAATTTTCCCCCAAATCCGATTTAACCGTCATTTTTTGAATATCTGCCGGTTGCAGATTATGTTTTTTGAGCATCCGGTCAATTGCCGGCAAAAGATCTTCCGACAGCCGCCGCTCTTCGGGAAAAATAAAAGAATCAAGCAT
>CAZUWD010000070.1:0-3538 GCA_964624015.1 uncultured Bdellovibrionales bacterium
AAAAGGCGGATTTTCCCGATGTAACCAGCAGCCCCCGGTCTATGCCCTGGATAAAACCTCATTTGAAAGAGCGGCAACCGAGGATCAAAAAATACAATTGGAAAGCTTGTTGCGTGATTATGAATCTTGGAAAAAACAAAATAGCGAAGAAGAATGTTACAGTCAGGAGCGACAAAACAATGCCGTAAACGCGCTGACGATGATGATCGTGGCAGCTCCAATTTTTGGTTTGCACTGGACAATAATCAAAAGAGAAAGGGAAGAGAAAGAAAATGAATAAAATTCGCGTCAGATTCGCACCGTCGCCGACGGGACATATGCATGTCGGCAGCTTGCGGACGGCTTTGTACAACTATCTGTTTGCCCGAAAAAACGAAGGCCGGTTTTTATTGCGTATTGAAGACACGGATCGCAAGCGGCATATTGAGAATGCAGCGGAAAATTTGCTGAAAATCCTGGATTGGGCGGGGATTGTTGCGGATGAGAAGCCTATAGTCCAGTCGGAGCGGCTGGAATTATACAAAAAATATGCCGAACAGCTGGTTGAAAAAAACCATGCTTATTACTGCTTTTGTGAACCGGAAAGATTGGAGCGAGTGCGTAAGGAACAGGCAAGCGGCAAACAGGCGCCGATGTATGACCGGTATTGTCTGCGCAACGTAAACGCTGAAGAGGTGAATAAAAAACTGAAAGAAAATCTGCCGCACACGATCCGCTTGAAAATTCCGGAAAATAAAACAATCGGATTTGAAGATCTGGTGCGGGGGAAAATTTCAATAAATTCAGGCACAATTGACGATCAAGTGCTTTTGAAATCAGACGGGTTTCCGACTTATCACTTGGCGAATGTGGTCGATGATCATCTGATGAGCATATCGCATGTCCTGCGGGCGGAGGAGTGGCTGCCAAGCACGCCGAAACACTTGTTGCTTTTTCAGGCCTTCAGCTGGGAGCCGCCAAAATACGGACACTTGCCAATGCTGCTAAGCAGCGATCGCAAGAAACTTTCCAAGCGCATGGGAGATGTGGCAGTTGAGGACTATGTTAAAAAAGGGTATCTGAAGGAAGCAGTTATAAATTTTATTGCTTTACTGGGCTGGAATCCGGGGGATGGGAGCACGGAAGAAATTTTTTCGATGAATGAATTAATCGAAAAATTTGACTTGCAGCATGTCCACAAAGCTGGAGCCGTATTTGATCTTAAGAAACTGGATTGGTTGAATGCGCAATATATTAAAAAATTATCCATTGAAGACCTGTATGAAAAATCTCTGGAATTTTGGAAACAAAAAGATTTTTATAACAAAGTTGTGCAGGAAAAAAAGTCAGCTCAATATTTAAAAAAAGTTTTAACTATTGAACAGGAGCGACTAAGTTATTTGTCTGCAGTGGGGGAGGGGAATAAATTTTTCTTTGAAGACGCGGCATACGAAAAAAATCTTTTATGCTGGAAAAATATGACCGGGGAAGCTCTTAAAAATTCTTTGGAAAAATCAAAAAGCATCCTGGAGGGCGTCGCAGAAATTGACTGGACGAGGGACAATTTAGGAAAAATTCTTCTGGAAGCGGCTGGTGAAAAGAAAGGAGAATTTTTGTGGCCGCTTCGGGCAGCCCTGACTGGAGAACAGAAATCGCCGCCGCCGCACGAAGTTGCTTGGGTTTTGGGTAAAACTGAAAGCTTGAAAAGAGTGGAAAATGCCTTGAAAATCATATGAGATGCTGTTTTCCGGCTAATATTGTCTTTTTCGCCCTTTTTATGTTATAATGGAAAATGTGAATAATTTCACGGCAAAAACCAAAATAAATGCGGTTTATTTTAGGCTTTTTCTGACAGCGGCAATTTTCGGGTTGGCGCTTTTTTCTTTTAACAATACGGGCATGGCTGAAGAATCTGAATGCAGCCAATTGACAGGGGATGATAAGGATAAATGCAAGGAATTGGAAAAAAAGGCCGAAGCTTATCGCGATTTAATTGAAATCAAAAACAAACAACAAGCGACCTTGCAAAAGCAAATAAATCTTATTGATGTCGAAAAACAAAAAAATCAAATTATTATACAAAAAACGCAAGATCAGGTAATGACTCTCTCTGAACAAATCAGTCTGCTGGAAAGGGAAATTTTGGGCAAGGAAGAGCAAATTCAGATGCAGAAAAAAATTCTAACCGGACTGATTCGCTCATATTATGAAAATTATCAGCAGGGAATGCTGAATATAGTTTTATTAAATAGAAATTTTTCCGAAACATTAAGTCAGGCAGATTATGTGCAGCAGTCTAGTTTCAAAGTGCAGGATGTCCTGCTGTCTATCCGGGAAGCCAAGATTGAGCTGGAAAAACAGCAAACTGAATTAAAAAGTAAAAAAACGGAAAATGAGCAATTAAAAGAAAGGCTTGAGGACCGAAAGCAGGAATTACAATCATCGGAAAATCAAAAAACTTCACTTCTAACACATACAAAAGGAGAGGAATCGAAATATCAGCAGCTCTTGGCCAGAGTGGAGCAACAGAAATTGGAACTTTTCAATTTTGGTTCGGCGGAGAATATCAGTGAAATCATCGCCAGTGTAAAAAACTATCCCAAGCCCAAAGACAATCTTGCTTCCACCAGCTGGTATTTTTCACAAAGAGATCCGGAATGGGGCGGCAAAACCATTGGAAATTCCAACTCGTTAATGAGGGACTACGGCTGCGCTATAACTTCGGTCGCCATGGTGTTTAAGTATCATGGAGCTAAAATCAATCCCGGCGCATTGGCCAAACAAAAAATATATTATTACGATCTTATCAAGTGGCCAAGCTCATGGTCGCCGGGCATCGAGTTGGCATCTTCCGTTAATCACGGAAATATAAACTGGAAAACAATTGATTCTGAAATAAAAGTAGGACGCTTGGTCATTGTTTATATCAAAAAGACGAACGGCAGGGGAGGGCATTATGTGGTTATTCATGGCAAAGACAGCAAAGATTATATTGTCCAGGATCCGTACTTCGGATCAAATTTGTATCTTGGAACCTCAAAATCTTTAGTCGGAAAAATCGGAACCAATAGCGGTACGTTTGTGGATCAAATGATTATTTACAAAAAATAAATAAAATTTTTTGTCCGCTTCCATACTGCAAATTCGTCCTGCGAATCAGCGGACATTCAACAATTATTTTCGGAACCTTTTTTGTTTTATAAAAAGCCCTTTTGCTAAGGGCTTGTAAGAGGATTAAAATATTAAATGTCGCATAATGATACTTATGCGACATTAACAATAATGAAAAGCATGCTCCCTTCCTTTCATGTGACAGCCTGTGAATGGTTTGTGTAGTTCTGGATGAATTCAATCGGCTCTTTCCAAAATCGCGGCTCGCCGGTTACCGTCTCTCCCTTATAATATCCCGGCAAAACTTTTTGATGAAATGGTCATTGATAAATCCCAAAATGCAAATGCTCCTGTTTCCAGCCTCCATTAGACTCGCTCATGCTTTTGCCAACCTTGCCAATGATATCCCCCATTTCAATAAAATCGCCTTTTTTGACAAACCGTCTTC
>CAZUWD010000070.1:3557-3812 GCA_964624015.1 uncultured Bdellovibrionales bacterium
ATTTTTCCTTGGTCTTTGGATTTTTGTGGGCGATAATTATGATGCCACCCCAATTGCGGATTTTAATTTCTCCTGTTTCTGAAAATTCACCTGGATGCAGTTTCGAATAAACAACGGTACCGCGTCCGATGGCAAAGATTTTCGTTTCTGCGTGTGCGACAATATCGACGCCAAGATGCTTTCCCCAATCTTGTCCGTCGTAGGAGTTTTTTTTGAGGAATTGCGAAGAAATATTTTTGAAGTTACCGATGGGAA
>CAZUWD010000071.1:0-3761 GCA_964624015.1 uncultured Bdellovibrionales bacterium
CGGAAATACCGCCAAGATCATAGAAAAAATAGAAGATATCAGAAAAATGAAACTGCCTTCGCGGAGGCAGATTTCGGTTTTGTTCCAAACAACGCAGGATCTGGATTTTATTGAAGTCGCCAGCTCACTTTTGGGAAAAATTTGCCCGAATGCGACAATTCTGAATACGATTTGCCTGGCAACGCACAACCGGCAAACCGAAGTCAAAAAAATAGCGAGAAACAACGAAACAGTTGTCGTTATCGGTTCGCCGGAGTCCGCCAATTCAAGAAGGCTTTGGGAGATTTCCAAAAGAATAAATCCGCAGTCATATTTTATTGAAAATTTCCGCCAATTGCGGAATGAGTGGTTTGAAAACATCAAGAAAATCGGCATTACCGCCGGCGCTTCCACGCCAACCTGGGTCATTGAAGAAGTTGTGAAAAATATCCGTAAAATAAAATGATTTTTTTGTTTGTATCAGCGCTTTTTTTCGTGTATGATTAAACAAGTTAACAGATAATAAAAAAATATGCCATCCGTTATTATTGTTGAAGACGATCCGATGATTTCGGAAATTTATCAGAAAAAGTTTATGGACTCAGGCTTTCGGGTTTTCACGGCCGTATCCGGAAATCAGGCCCTGGATTTTGCCAGGAAAGAAAAAATAGACCTCGTTCTTTCCGATTTGATGATGTCGAAAATGAACGGCTTTGAACTGATTGAAAATTTGCGCGGGGGCGGATATGATCCGGATATAAAAATAATAATTCTCAGCAATTTGAATGAAACCGGTGATCGCGACAGAGCGCTGAGCCTGGGCGCCAACGCTTTTATCAACAAATCCGAATTCAGTCCGGCTGAACTGGTCAAAGAAGTGAACCGCCTGATGAATCAACTTGAAGAACAGAAGAGGAGCGAAATCAAAACGGAAAAGTCCGGAAATGGAGGACATGCAAGAAGGGAAAAAATAAAGAAAATCCTGCTGATTGAAGACGAAGAAGTTTTTTTGGAAATGTTCGGTGAAAAATTGAAACAGGAAGGCTTCGAAGTAGTTTTCGCGCAAAACGGCGCTTGGGGCGTTAAGAAAGCGCTGGAAGAGGAGTTCGATCTTTTTATTATTGATATGATAATGCCGGCCATGAACGGGGAAGAAATAGTTTCCCGGTTGAAATTGGAAGGAAAAACCAAAAACATCCCCATAATCATATTATCGGCTTCCGTTGAAGACGAAGCAGCCAGGCGCGTCGAAGCGCTTGGTACGCAGGCTTTTTTTATAAAAACACAAATTACGCCTGGTGAATTAGTCAAAAAAGTTAACGAGATATTGAAATAACGGAAAGTTTCTGCTTTATGCGGCAATTTTTATCCGTATTGGCGGATGTTATTTATGGAAAGAACGCTGATTAGTGAAACCCCAAATCTTATTGATCAGACGGTAAAACTGGCCGGCTGGGTATCGACGCGCCGCGATCACGGCAAGCTCATCTTTATCGATTTGCGCGACCGCACCGGCACCGTTCAGATAGTGGTCATTCCGGACAGGGAAGAAGCACATAAGGCCGCCAAGGAACTGCGGAGCGAATTTGTGATTGAGGCGGAAGGCCTGGTCAAGAAACGCCCGGGCGGCGCTGCCAAGGAAAATCTGGCGACCGGCGCGGTGGAGATCGAAGTGGAAAAGATAAAAATACTTTCCCGCCCGCAAGGCGAGTTGCCGCTGGATATTTCCGATAAGGATCTGAATTTGCACCTGGATACGCTTTTGGATTTGCGCCAGCTGACGCTTCGCAATGAAAAAATAAAAGCCATTTTCCGGGTTTTTGCTGAAATTTTGCGCGCCTATGCGGAAGCGATGAAAAAAGAGGGTTTCGTGGAAATTAAGACGCCGAAAATATTGAGTTCGGCGACCGAAGGCGGCGCCAATTTTTTCAAAATAAAATATTTTGAACGGGAAGCGTTTTTGGCGCAAAGCCCGCAATTTTACAAACAAGCCGGCGTAGGCATTTTTGAGCGGGTTTTTGAAATCGGCACGGTTTTTCGGGCGGAGCCGCATTATACCACGCGCCACGTCAATGAATATATCGGCCTTGATGCGGAAATGGGATTCATCAGAAATTTCGAGGATGTCATGGATCAACTGGAGATAACTATGGCCCATGTGATGCGTTCAGTGGCTGATAATTGCCGCGCTGACTTGGAAAAATATAACGCCGAAGTTTCAGAATTGAAGCCGATTCCCCGGCTTAAATTGACGGAAGCGCTGGAAATTTTGGAAAAAGAATACGGGAAAAAAATGGACGGCGTCGATATTGACAACGAGGGAGAAAGAATGATTTGTGAGTGGGCGCAAAAAACTTATAGCAGCGATTTTATTTTTTTGACTCATTATCCGGCGGATATTCGACCGTTTTATTCTATGCCAAGCGCGGATCCGCAATATACGGAAACTTTTGATTTGCTTTACCGCGGAGTGGAGATCGCCAGCGGCGGGCAAAGGATTCACGACTACGGTCAGCTGGTTGGAAATATCAAGAAACACAAACTTAAGCCGGAAGACTACGAGCATTATTTGCATATTTTTAAATACGGCATGCCGCCGCACGGCGGCTGGGGACTTGGCTCGGAAAGGATTTTGCAAAAAATTCTGGGGCTTAAAAGTATCAAAGAGGCCATTCTTTTCCCTCGCGATGTCAAACGCCTGACGCCATAAACACCAAAACAAAAACCAAATGATAGAAGCTCATGCCATAAATCCGGAAGCTGCGCGGCACGAAGAAAAGCTGGATAAAGCCAGGATCCGCCTGACAACTTTCGTGTCTTTCCTGATGGGCTTTACGCAAGCAGTTTTGATTTATGTGATGTCCACATATTTCAAACTGGCTGCCGGCACGGAAAATATCGGAATTTTTTACGCCGTTTCTTATGGCATATTTCTGGTTGTTCTTCTGAATTTTCACAAACTAGTGAAAAAAGCCGGCAAGTCGGGCGTTTTTTATTTTTCCCTGCTGGCGAAAATTGTCGTGACTGCTTTTCTTATTTTCGGCAGCCCGTCGTTTGCCGGCGTTTTGCTTTTAATGCTGTATATAATTCTGGGACATATTCAATGGGTGGCTCTGGATGTCATTATTGAAAATTTTTCCACGGATACGATGTCCGGGCGGATTCGCGGATTACTTCTCACGATTGTCAATGCCGGCTATCTGTTCGGCCCCTTCGTTTCGACTTACATCATTGAAAAAATGGACTATCAGGGCATTTTTGTATTTTCGCTGATTTTTAACGCTTTTGTTTTGATTTTCGCCCTCATTGGTTTCCGCAACATCAACCATCGATTTGAGAAAAGAATGACAGTTATTGAAATGTTCAGAAAAATGCTTAAGCGAAAAAATATCATGCGGATTTATTACGTCGCCTTTGTCCTGGATTTTTTCTATGCGATGATGGTTATTTTTACGCCGATATATTTGCAAAACTTGGGCTATTCATGGGAGCGAATCGGCGTTATTTTTACAGCCATGCTGGTGCCCTTTGTTTTGTTGCAGTACCCGATGGGAGTTTTGGCTGACAAAAAAACCGGTGAAAAGGAATTCATCATATTTTCACTGACAATTATGGCGGCAGCTTCGGCGGTCGTGTATTTTGTCGGTACGGCGACGCTTTTTATCTGGGCGCTGGTTCTTTTTGCGACCCGCATTGGCGCGGCCATTTTGGAAGTTATGCGCGACTCATATTTTTACAAGCGAATTGACGGACGTGATGTGGACATTATCGGTTTTTTCCGG
>CAZUWD010000072.1:0-3716 GCA_964624015.1 uncultured Bdellovibrionales bacterium
TTAAAGTTGTCTGAATTTAATTGGTAAAGTTAGTTTAGTAATTCAAAGTAATTAATTAATCCCTACTGATTATTTCCGCTATTTTCACAAACTCGCGCGGCAAAAGGCTTTCTCTGCCAACCAGCGCGCCATCCATTCCCGGATCCGCGCAAACCTGTTTGGCTGTTTTGGCGCTGACGCTCCCGCCATACAAAATCGCAGGTTTTTCGGCATATTTCGCGCCATAAACTTCGGTTAAAAATTTGCGGATCAGCACGCGCACCTCCATTATTTCGTGAGTCGTCGGCACCAAGTCGCTGCCGACCGCCCATGCCGGCTCATAGGCGATTATGACTTGCTCTATTTTCGCCCGACTGACATTGGCCAGCGCCTCTTTCAACTGTCCGTAAATAATTTTGTGCGTTTCGTGATTTTCCTTTTCAGTCCTGGTTTCGCCGACGCATATCAGCGGCTTGAGCCCGCTTTTTAAGGCGGAAACAACCTTTTGGTTTATTTCGTGATTATTTTCCGCAAAATATCTCCTTCTTTCGCTGTGGCCGATAATCACATATTCGCAACCGAAATTCCTGAGCATGACCGGTGAAATTTCCCCCGTGTACGATCCTTTGGATTCCGCAAACATATTCTGAGCACCCAGTTTGATTTTGTTTTTTTTCCAATTCTTGAAAGCTTCCAGATGAACAAAAGGCGGACACAGGATGATTTCCGAATTTTTGAATATTTTTTCCGACAATTCCCTGTTCATCCATTTCAAATAGCGCTCCCTTTCCTGAAAACTCAACAGATTCATTTTCAAATTGCCTATTATGAATTTCATATGATTATAATCATAGCCAAACCGTTACCGCTAATATGATCCCTCCCGATACCATTATTCCCAATAATAACAGGGGCAGGGATTTTTTCAACGGCACCCCGAAAACAAAAGCCGCCAAAGATCCCGTCATGCCGCCCGCGAAAGGAATGGGTGTGGCCGCCAGAATAAAAATTGCCCATTCGCCGTATTTTTTCATTTTTTTGTCAGTACTCTTTCTCGTATGCCTGAACAGCCATTTAAAAAATTTACGAAAGAAAAAAATATATTTTGACAGAAATTTTGCCACCGGATCTAAAATCAAAACAATCAACACCATCGCAAAATAAGTTCCAGCCACTGAATAAAACCAGACCCAAAACCCTGACAGACCATAAACTTTGTAAGCCAGCGGCAAAGCCGCGCGTAATTCAGTAACAGGAATTATCGCGATCAAAAATGTGGCTAATTCCCTGGGGAATCCTGCAAACCAGGATGCAATAGAGTCGTGCAAATTTTTTTATTAATACATTAACGGACTAACGCGTCAAAAAGTTAAAAAATAATCTGCTAACTCTCTAACCCGTTAACTAACTAATGTTTTTGAGAAATTCAGCCGCCGCTTCCGGCTGGATGGTGGAAATTTCGATGCCGGTAGAAAGTTCAAACCCCGCCCAAACACTGGTTCTCGGCAAAATTTCAATGTGCCAGTGAAAATGCGGATAATCTCTGCCGTCGCAGGGCGCAGTATGGAGATAAAAATTATAAGCCGGATCATCCAGCGCCTTATAAGTTTTGGAAATTGCCGCCCGCAAAGCCTCGGCTAACTTCACTTTTTCTTCCCGTGAAATTCTTTCGAAATAAGGCTTGTGTTTTTTGGGAACTATCCAAGTTTCAAAAGCCGCGCGTGAAGCAAACGGACAAAAAACCAGAAAATCGCTGTTTTCAAAAACCAAACGCCTGGAATTTTCCGCTTCCCACGCCGCAATAGAACAAAATACGCAATGCCGGTTGGCCTGGTAATAAATTTCTGCTCCATCGAGTTCCAGGCGGACATAGGGAGAAATGACCGGCAAGGCTATCAGTTGCGAGTGCGGGTGCGCAATGGACGCTCCGGCTTCCCGGCCATGATTATGGAATATTTCTATGTAATTGACATTTTTCCTGTTCATGAGGCTTATGTATCTTTCCTGATACGCGTCAATCACTTCGGCTATTTCCAGGATATCGAGGTCGGCAATTTGCTTTTCATGATCGCGTGTCACAATCACCTCATGGAAGCCGCTGCCTTCCATGCTGAAATACGGACCTTCTCCGATTTTTTTTGCCGGCCTGCCACTGCTTAATGCCGGATATTTGTTGGGAATTACGCGCAAAGTCCAGTCATCGCCGGAATTTTTATAAATCAAAACGTCCGGCTCCTGATTGGTTTCTTCAGGATAGCAGAAAAAGCAAAGCTTACCGGAATTTTCCTCCATCTGAACCCTTTTTTGAGCCGCAAACTCTTCCGGCCGCCTGGCACGTCCGGTTGCAATCACCACCCAGTCCCCGGTTACCGGATCCTGGCGCAATTCTGAAAATTTATTGTTTGTGTTTTTTTTGGTTTCCATTTCACCCTGTCAAATAAGATTTGAATCTGCTTCTCAAAAACATTCTATTGCAAAATGTCTTCAAATATTTTTCTGGTACACGCATCATGCTTATTCACACACGCCTCGTAATAAATCAACTGAAATGGCTTTTTTCTTTTGCGGAAGCCGCATCATTTGTTCGAATGTTGCCTAAAGCGCTCCCGCAGATCAGAACAGCAGCCAATGTATAATTTCTTGTCTTTCAGGCTTTTTAAAATATATGCATAATAAGCCTTTGTTTCTAGCGGGATGGGTTTTTTGTATATTTATATTGCCGGGTTATCATCCGCCACTTGACCTGAAAAAGCTCCTGCAAGGTTTTAATATATCCGCTCATTCCGACCAAGCTTTGGCCCGCATCCACCCAGACTACCGGAATTTCTACGATTTCATAGCCCATTTTTTTGGCCAGCATCAGCATTTCAAAATCGCCGCCCCAGCGGTCAACTTTCAGCTGCGGAATAATGTTTTTAACCGCGCCTTCCGACAAAACCTTGAACCCGCATTGTGTGTCATCAAGACCGCGAAGTCCCATCAGGACTTGAATCAGCAAGTTGCCGGCATTACCCAAAAATTCTTTCCATTTCGGCTGGTGCTTTTCGATTTTGGAAGCTTTGAGATCGCGCGAGCCGATGATAATTTCCCTGCCCTCTCCCATCTCGCGCCAGAAATTTTCCAGATTAGTGATAGCTGTCGCGCCGTCCGCGTCTGTAAACAAGCTGAATTTGCCGCTGGCCTTCATTAATCCTTCGCGCACCGAATACCATTTTCCCCTATTCTCTTTCCGGTCGATGACCTGCAAATTATTAACCAGGCCGGATAGCGAGCGGATGAATTCGGCCGTGTCATCTTTTGAGCCGTCGCTTACCGCAATGACCTCGTAAGGCACATTTTTTTCCCGCATATACACGCCGATGTCTTCCAGATTTTTTTTAAGCTCCTCTCCTTTTCTTCCGCCTTCGTTATAAGCCGGAATGATAATCGACAGATATGGTTTGTGATCCATTTTTTTTAAATTAGTTGATTAAAAAAGCCTCGCTGAGCTTGATTTGATTATAGCAGAAAATCATTTATCCAGCCAGGACTGCAAAATTATGCGGGCCGCCTCGCGGTCGTCGTATTTTTTGACGCCCTTGACTCCCCGCTCGATCAAATTGGCCTGCGCCATCTTGGTGGTGAACATTTCGTCTTCGTATTCGACACCCGCGCCGATTTTTTCTTCGATTATGCGTCCGATTTTTTCCGCCTCATATTCCACTCTTTCACTGTTGGTGTGCGAAGGTATGCCGATG